>NZ_JAUF01000142.1:0-1458 GCF_000585455.1 Microbacterium sp. MRS-1 | reverse complement strand
GAACATCCTTCCAGCGAGGACGAATCCTCACAGTTCAGATGTCAACCAAACTCGGGGCAGACCCAACGCTCGCCGACGGCTGGGCCTACGCCCGGCACTACAACTCTGAATCAGCCCGCCGCAACGCGCTCCCGACCTGGCTGCACTCCTACAATCACCACAGGCCCCACACCGCGATCGGCGGCCACCCACCCATCAGCAGATTGACCAACCTCCCTGGGCAGCACAACCTCGTCGTTCAGAGTCATTAGCAACTTCAATACAGCTCTCCGGACTACCAAGTCCGGGCCGAAGAAGTCGAGAAAACCACGAGGTTCGCGTTCAGGATTCCTAGACACGAATGCCAGTCCGACGCGCTGTTCGAGCGCGAGCTCGGTGAGGACGCTCGCGGTCTGCAGGTCGACCATGCCGGCTTCGTCCACGACGATCCGGTCACGCGGGCTCAGCGGGTACCGAGTCGGGCCGGCGTAGACGGCGTCGATGCCGCGCTCGAGATCGCCAGGTCGCAGCCGAGGAAGAGATCGACGTCGGGACTCAGCCGGGCGCGTCCACGCTCCTCCCCGGTGATCGGGTAATGCCCGGTGATCCGGACGCGCAGGGCGCCGGCGATGAGCTGATCGGTTCCAATGCGGCCACTCGCGACGATGAAGCGGGTGACGGTGGCGGAAGCGGGTGACGGTGGCCTCGGATGCCCCAGCCTGCACCTCGAGCGCGTCGACGCCGATCGAATACGGACGGTGTGCGTCGCACGTCCCCTCGAGCGTGTAGGCGATGGCCTGGCGCACGCCGCGCGAGTCGACGCCCCGCTTGCACCACTCCAGCCCCCCGCGCATGCCGCCAGGATAGAATCGTGATTTACCGTCTATCCAGGTATTTTTCTCGGATGCAGGCAACTGTGGCGGATTGACGAAAGAGGTAGCCGGCCATCATTGATGCCTGCGTGCATCGTTCTCCTCGTTGTGTTCTCCTGGCTTCTTCTCAACATGGTTCTCCCGAGTTGAGGTCCTGGTATGTCGTACTCGGGTCCCTTGGTGGCTTGCTTGGCGTTCACGAGAGGCGGGTTGCACCTCGCGGACCAAGGAGCTCTGACAATATGGAATCGCGGCGTTGCTCCATGACGCCGGTACCTGGGGAGGGTTCAGTGTCCGACGTCAGCGATGCGCTGTCCAATCCCGTGCTCAACTCTGCGTACGAAGAACCCGGGCGGCACTTCGAGATGGGCCCGAGTGGCCCTACGGGCAACGTCATCGAGAAGCGGCGCCTTAGCGAGTTCTTCATCCCCATCCCGAAGCCGAAGCGCGGCGCAGGAAGGGCGAAGACTGCACCGCAGCCCACCCTGGACTTCTCGAACCTCACGGACGAGCGAGTCGAGCGCAACCACAAGATTGACCAACGGGACTGCTGCACGGATAGGTGACAGGTTGTAGTCACGCCGCCAGTGCGACGGTCGTGTTCATG
>NZ_JAUF01000141.1:0-758 GCF_000585455.1 Microbacterium sp. MRS-1 | reverse complement strand
CCCGTTGCGTTGCGCGACACGGTCAGCGCTGGGCTTGCCCCATTCGGCGCCGACGACGGCGTCCACGTCGGCGGACAGCAGCGCGTTGATCATGGTCTGCAGCAGGCTGCGCATCAGATCCGGCGACGCATCGGACAGGGCTTCGGCGAGCACGCTCGCAGGTCGACAATATGAGGAGCGGTCATCGTGATGATTCCGTTCGAGTGGGATGTGAGAGTTTCCTCGAAGGATCACACGGTGACCGCGCTCACGTCGTGAACGACGAGCTTGGTCACCGCGCGCTACACCACTAGGCCGTGTTGATCAAGTGGTTTCGGGTTCCGGTGGGCGAGTCTTGAACGGTGACGCGACACGAGGTCTCTGACGAGGTGTGGGCTGTGATGGAGCCGCTGATGCCGGTGCCGACGGGAAGGTCTCGGCCGTGGGCGGATCACCGCCTTGCGGTGGAGGGCATGGCGTGGAAGTACCGCACCGGGGCGCCGTGGCGGGACGTGCCGGAGCGGTTCGGGAAGTGGAACTCGATCTACAAGCGGTTCAACCGGTGGGCCGAGGACGGCACCTGGGAGAAGCTGCTCGCCGAGGTGCAGAAGCAGGCCGACGCTGCCGGGAAGATCGACTGGGTCGTCTCGATCGACTCGACCATCGCGCGTGTCCATCAGCACGGTGCCACTCTCGCCCGGGACACAGGGGGCCCTGCCGAATCACAAGAATCCGTGGTTCGAGCCGCCTGATCACGGGATCGGACGCTCCCGTGGCGG
>NZ_JAUF01000140.1:0-898 GCF_000585455.1 Microbacterium sp. MRS-1 | reverse complement strand
CCTCGACCCCTACCCGCCGACCATCACCCGGCGAGCCTCACCCCCACCGCATGTCCGAAGAGCCCCTTATGTTCGCTGGCGCGAAGTAGCGAACGTGGATGACGTGACGCCACCCAGCGCAGCAGACGGAACTCGCACCTTGCAGATCTCGTATGTGGAACGCGCGAACACCGATAAGAATGACACTGCGATGGATGAGACCTCGGAACTTAATCTGATCAAGGGTATCGAGGGTTTCTGGAACGTCGCATTCGTTACAGACGGTTCGAACGAGACAATCCAGGGCATAATGGACTTCAAGCCGTCCTCATAGCATTCGGCTCTTCACAGATTGCCCCGCTTGTGGTTCAATAGCCATAGGCATGATGCGCCCAAAACCTAAATACTATTCTCGGAGAGCTTTTCTAGTACTAGAAAAGGCAAGCCCTATCAGGGCTTGCCTTTCTTTGTTTAACAGAAGGAAGCTCCCCCGCGTTGGAGTAGTGCTCGGTGTCGCGGTGATCGCATTCTCGACAGTGCTCTCTCCGCTGAACGCACAAGCCGCAACAAGCGCGGCGAGCAAAGCGAAAGATCTCACCTGGCTCGCGCAGTCAAAGTGGTACTACGACGCGGTCTCGCAGTGCATGGGGTCGGTGGGCTCCTGGAACGTCTCAGGCGACGGCAGCGACATCACGGCCGGGAAGTGGTACTACTCCGGCTTCACGATCGGCTCAGTGGGAGACGGCCCCGGCGGCTTCCTGATGCGCGACGTGCTCTCGGACATCGGTGACGACGGGTTCATGAACTGCGCCGCGAACGACAACGAGCTCCTGCGCGCCGCACTGGCGCATTGGGGGCTCTTCGGACATTCGGTGGGGGTCATGGGGTGAGTCCGCCGGCGGCGAGGAGCATGCGGAGG
>NZ_JAUF01000139.1:0-675 GCF_000585455.1 Microbacterium sp. MRS-1 | reverse complement strand
GCAAGCCCAGCGCTGACCGTGTCGCGCAACGCAACGGGTACCGGCACCGCGACCTCGACACCCGTGTCGGGACGATCGACGTAGCGATCCCGAAGCTCCGCCAGGGCACGTACTTCCCGGAATGGCTGCTTGAGCGCCGCAAGCGGGCCGAGACCGCGCTGATCACCGTCGTCGCGGATTGCTATCTCGCCGGCGTCTCGACCCGCCGGATGGACAAGCTCGTGAAGACCCTCGGGATCCATAGCTTGTCGAAGTCTCAGGTCTCACGGATGGCCGCAGACCTCGACGAGCACGTCGACCAGTTCCGGCACCGCCCCCTGGGTGACGCGGGGCCGTTCACGTTCGTCGCCGCCGACGCCCTCACGATGAAGGTCCGTGAGGGCGGGCGGGTGATCAACGCGGTCGTGCTCGTCGCGACCGGCGTCAACGGCGACGGGCACCGGGAAGTCCTCGGCCTCCGGGTCGCGACCAGCGAGACGGGGGCCGCCTGGAACTCGTTCTTCGCTGACCTGGTCGCCCGCGGTCTCGGCGGGGTCCGCCTCGTCACCAGCGACGCCCATGCCGGGCTCGTGGACGCGATCGCGGCGAACCTGCCCGGCGCGGCCTGGCAACGCTCACTCGTCAAGATGGGTAGTGGCGGGATCGTCCCGCTGGTTCATCCTCACCGTCGGGAGA
>NZ_JAUF01000138.1:0-1504 GCF_000585455.1 Microbacterium sp. MRS-1 | reverse complement strand
TGTCGCGTCACCGTTCAAGACTCACCCACCGAGGAGCGGAACCTCTTGATCAACACGCCCTAGGCGACCTGTTCGTGGAGTCGACGAGTATCACGCAATGCGGCGTGTCCGCAGTCGTAGGCAAGCTGGACGGTGCGGCTCCCTCGAAACTTGGCAAAGCAATGCGGGCAGACTCACAGCTGGTTCGCGCCGCGTACGAGTGGGGCGCGGCAAGTGCTGATTGAGGGCACCGTCGGCGCCCAAGCCGAGGCGACGGTGCGCCGGCTGGCGCGCGTGCTCGTTGAGAGGATTCCACCCTCGTCCGCGCTTACTCTCGCGGTCGCGACCACGGAAGCCCACGTCGACACCACAATTCAGCAGCTCTTTGACCTGTCGCCCGCCCGACGATCCAGGCTCGGTGACTTCTTGATAGAGCGTTCGGCATCGGCTTTCAAGCAGACATGGTCGAGTCGCCACCAGGTTCTCCGGGAGGGGTTCGGTGTAGCCATCGAACCCCAGACGGTCATTCAAAATCTGCTTCTTGTTGTCGACGCGCGCAACGCCTTCGCACATGGTGACGGCGCGCTGACTGAGTTTCAAACAGCTAACTGGTCTCGGGCGAATGAGCTTCGACGAGACATGCGGCGAAAGCTGCACGCGACAGTCGTCGGTCGCATCATCATCATTACGCCGGAGTCACTCGAAGTCGCGGTCAGAATGCTGATCGCTTACGTCGTTGCACTGGACGCGGCGGTGGCTGCCGCTGTCTCGTCGGTGTCCTAAGTAGTCACTCCCACGCGGATGGCGGTGCGGAGGTCGCTTAGGGTCACACCGATTGAAGTGAGCGATGCGCGCATCTCGTCAAAGACCGGGGCCGTGCCATCCGGATCCTCGATTGTGAGGACCGCAGCGAACGCGATACCTCGCGTCGGGATCGCTTCGCCAGCGCGGGTGAGATAGTTCACATCCAGTCGCCAGTCCGCCGATTCGCCAATACCGCGTTGGATCGATCTGCCATATGACTTCAGCGGGAACCACTTGCCGAGCTCCGTCGAGAGTGACCGCTCGTTGGCGTAGGTGAACCCGGAAAAAAACTGGTGAGTCGCTTCTGCCTTGCTGTTGAAGGTGCCATTCGCGTTGGCTTGCTTAATAGCGCCATCGAGGTTGACGCGCACACGTTCCCATCCGTGAACGTTCGCTATCGCGGGCTGGGTGGCAAGCGTCAGACGCACATTCCCACGGCACGCGCCTTCGGGTGTAACGAGGGACGGGGGCCAGGTGAACGGGAACTCGACACAGCGCCCGGGAAGGATCGTGTCGCTCAACACGATCGAGATCCGGTGAGGGGTGCCATCCAAAGTCTCTTCGACGCTAGGCAAGACACCGCGGCCAACGAAGGACGATGAAATCGACCGGAGCCGACGATCGTCGAGCGCTGTTGGTACCGCTGCGGAGTGAGCAGCTAGGGCGTGTTGATCAAGAAGGTGCGGGGTGGCCAGCCGCCGCGAGTTGCGCGGGAGAATGG
>NZ_JAUF01000137.1:0-868 GCF_000585455.1 Microbacterium sp. MRS-1 | reverse complement strand
TCCTTCCAGGCCCACCCCCGCGGGCAAGCCAGATCAGATGTCACCTATTCGTGCAGCAGTCCCGAGGAACGGCTGTCGCACCTCTTCGCTATGTATGAGCAGATGACTGCTGAGGAGAAGCGCAAGTGACGTCGATCAAGAAGCCAACCAACGTCGTAGACGTGACGTATGCGCGGACCGGCAGCAGCGTCCACACGAATGAACTCGGCATGCGTGAAATGCAGCAGCGGGTCTGGGAGCAGCGCGGCGCGCAGTACCTGCTGGTGAAGGCGCCGCCGGCCTCCGGCAAGTCTCGCGCCCTGATGTTCGTTGCGCTCGACAAGCTCTACAACCAGGGCCGCAAGAAAGTGATTGTCGCCGTGCCGGAGCGATCCATCGGCGGTTCGTTTGCCACGACGAACCTGACCCGGTTCGGCTTCTTCGCGGACTGGGAGATCAAGGAGAAGAACAACCTCTGCACGCCCGGCTCATCCTCGGGCAAGGTGCAGCAGTTCATCGACTTCCTCAACGGGCCGGACGCAACGCTCGTCTGCACGCACGCGACGCTGCGGTTCGCCTATGAGAAGCTGCCCGCCTCAGCGTTCGACGGCACCGTGCTCGCGATCGATGAGTTCCACCACGTCTCGGCGGATACCGCGAGCAATCGGCTGGGTGATCTCCTCAAGGGCGTCATGGCAGGTTCCGATGCGCACATCGTGGCGATGACCGGCTCGTACTTCCGGGGCGACTCAGTGCCGGTGCTCGTGCCGGAAGACGAAGCGAAGTTCACGCCGGTCACGTTCAACTACTACGACCAGCTCAACGGGCTCTTCGGACATTCGGTGGGGGTGAGGCTCGCCGGGTGAGGTTCGGCGGGTAGGGGTCGAGG
>NZ_JAUF01000136.1:0-576 GCF_000585455.1 Microbacterium sp. MRS-1 | reverse complement strand
GCTATCCGACGAGCAGTCCGGCCGTATCTGGGTCGTCTTACACGCAGACGTTCCAGGGTGGCACCGTCATCGTGACAGAGGGGGTTGCGCGACTTGACTGAGGAGCTCGTGTCGACATTCGACGAAACCGCCACAGCGCGCGATACGACGGTCATCATCACGTGTTACAATCACGCTTCTTATGTCGAGCAGTGTCTGGAGTCTGTATTCCTGCAGACGGAGGTTCCGGGTGCGGTGATCGTCGTTGACGACCTGTCGACGGATGATTCCGTCGCGGTGATCCGACATTGGGTCGCCACGCATCTGAAGGACGTGACCCTGCTGGCACATGCGGAGAACAAAGGCCTGTGTCGCTCCCTCAACGACGCCCTGCATCTCGTGAGGACGCCATACCTCCTTCACATTTCCGCCGATGACTGGATGCTGCCAGCGCGTGTCGCAACCCAGATCGGTGCGCTGCGCGCGCATCCAGAGGCCGCGTTCGTCGCTAGCGACTTTCTCGAGGTCGATGCCGGGGGCCTAGGGCGTGTTGATCAAGAAGGTGCGGGGTGGCCAGCCGCCGCGAGTTGCGCGGGA
>NZ_JAUF01000135.1:0-1379 GCF_000585455.1 Microbacterium sp. MRS-1 | reverse complement strand
GCGCGATGGCGGACCCGACCCGTTCCCGGATTCTCCTCGAGCTTCTCGACGCCCCCGGTTACCCAGTCCGGTTGTCGGACTCGCTGGGCCTGACGCGCACGAACGTCTCCAACCACCTCGCCTGCCTGCGTGGCTGCGGGATCGTGGTCGCGACCGCGGAAGGACGCCAAACCCGATATGAGATGCGTGGACCCGCATCTGACCCGCGCCATTTCAATGCTCGTAGACACAGTGCTTGCCTGCGACGACGGTGCACGCTGTACCGCGAACACGACGGGAGCCGCACCGTGAGCGAGGAAGCTGCGGACCGGAGGGGGCACGCAAGGCCAACACTGTGCGCCGGCTCGAACTGACCCGCCCGCTCACCACCGGTGACGCCTGGTGTGGCCCGATTGTACCCACAGGACGGCCGACACACACAGCTACACGAAAGCATGCAGACGGCACCACCGCCGCATTGAGTGTTGTCGAAGAGACAGGCCACGGCAGATCCCACGCGGCCTCATCGGACGCCAAGGCTCATCCAGTGCTCTCTTGACCCGGGCCCGCGACGGAATCACACACAACGAACAAGGACAACCGACATGAAATGCCCCACCGACGGCACTACTCTGGTGATGACAGAGAGGTCCGGCATCGAGATCGACTACTGCCCCACATGCCGTGGGGTCTGGTTGGACCGCGGCGAGCTGGACAAGATCATCGAGCGCGCGACGTCCAGGAATACCCGGTCACCCTATCTCCAGGAGGAGGATGACCGACGCGACGACAGCGACGGCTACCGGGACTACGACGGACGATCCCGTCGGCGTCGCGGCGGGTGGCTTGGAGAGCTCTTCGATTGATTCGAGCCAGGTTGCGACGGCGCGGCTGAGTCGCCGATTGGGAACGGGGCCGTGCCACATCGTGCCGTCCACGCCGGCGCGGTGTCGCTCGGCTATGTCGGCGTGCTGGCGTTCCTGTTCTTACTCGCGCAATCCCGGCCGCCGATGTCCGCGAGCTGGACGTCCTCGTCATTGGCGCCGGTGAACAGATTGCAACAGATGGCAGCGTCGTCGACGGTCGGTCAAGGGCTGGATACCTCCGCGATCACCCGCGAATCCATCCCGGTCGAGGTCGGGGCCCGCCGATGGGGTGATCGCCGGCTCGGTGAACGGGTCGGGAACCCTCCGGATCGCGATGCCCGTCACGGTCATCAGCGCGATCGGTGCGGCGTCCAAGCTCGGGGTCGTGGTCAAGTCGCAGCAGGGCGATGGCCCGCGAGCTGCGCCGTCATGACATGGTCGGATCGATGGGTCGCGTCGGCGCCGCCGGAGACAACGCCGCCATGGAGATGCTCCTATCGGTGTCAAGAGGGCGCGGGAGTGCTCTCGAGGAGT
>NZ_JAUF01000134.1:0-2081 GCF_000585455.1 Microbacterium sp. MRS-1 | reverse complement strand
CCTCGACCCCTACCCGCCGACCATCACCCGGCGAGCCTCACCCCCACCGCATGTCCGAAGAGCCGGTTGTCCTGCTGAACACGCTGCCGGGTGCGGTCCAGGGCGTCGCCGGCGAGGCGGACGACGTGGAACGGGTCCATGACGGGGACGGCGTCGGGGAGTTCCTCGGCCGCGGCGGTCTTGAACCCGCTGAACCCATCCATCGCGACCACCTCGATCGCCTTCGACCAGTCCGCGGGCCGGGCGGCGAGCCACTGCTTGAACACCTGCTTCGACCGCCCCTCGACCATGTCCAGCAGCCGGGCCGGGCCGCTCTTCTCGCGGACCGGGGTGAGGTCGATGATCACGGTCACGTACTTGTCGCCGAACCGTGTGTGGCGCCAGACGTGCTCGTCGACACCGATCGTGGTCACCCCATCGAACCGCGTGGGGTCGTCGATCAGCCGTCGCTTGCCTTCGGCGAGGATCGCGGTGTTCGCGGTGTGCCACGACACCCCGAGTCCTGCTGCGGCGCGGGAGACGGTGAGGTGGTCGACCACGATCGTGGTGAGTGCCCACCCGATCCCGCCGCGCGAGATCTTCGCCCGTGGCGCCGCCGCTTTCGTCGTGTCCTGCCGCCAGGTGCGCCGGCAGTGCGCGCACCGGTAGCGGCGCACCCGGATCAGCAGCGTCGTCGGCCGGTGCCCGAACGGCTCATGCGCGAGCGGCCGCGTGACCGTGTCACGCGCCACGCCCTCCGCACCGCACTTCCGGCACCACGGGTCATCATTGATGACACGGCACTCAAGCACTGCCCGGTCTGGCTCGAGCAGCTGTCCAACAGCCTCGAGGCCGAGCTCGTCGAGGCGGCAGAACGTGGTCAGGTCAGGGGTCGCGAACGTAGGGTGGTGCACGTCGAGGTCTTTCGGATGGGCAGCGTAGGAACTTCCATCCTGGAAGACCTCGACGCCTATCCGCGAACCACCAGCCGGCCCACGACTACACCCTCATCTGCGAAGAGCCGGATACCACCCCGGTTGCGCGTTCGCCATCGACTCTCCCCAGCGCGATCAGAACGTACTCCCACCCCCGTGATCACGGCAATGGGAGCGGTACCGTGAATAACCCTCAGGCGGCCAGGTCGCTCGCGGCGCCCATGGTCAGCACGGCACCGGACGCAAGAAAGGCGATGGTGGTCATCCAGGTGCTCCAGGTCTGAGGATTGCGGGGGCGCACCGCGGCGAGGGCCGGCGCGAACCCGCAGACGAACGCGACGAACGCGACGATGGTCACCGCGATCGCGAGGTCGTCGCCCGGCTGCGCAGCCGGATCGAAGGCGCGGGCGATGGTGAGCGCCGCAGCGACGATGGCGACGACCGACGCGGCCGCCGACAACCCGCTGAGCACGGGCGAAAGCGGTGGGATCTTGTCGCGGTCGCGTCGACGCGAGATCGGGCCGTCAGCGAAGACCAGCAGAACCGAGGCCAACGCCAGCAGGATCGTGGCGATGAACGTCACGGCCTACGGCCGCCCCATCCCGTAATACGCCCATCCAGCGGCGCGCCACGCGGCCGCATCGAGGCCGTTGCGGCCGTCAACGACGACGCGGCCGTCCGTGAGCGACGACGCGTGCTCGGGAGGCAGCTGACGACGATACTCGTCCCATTCGGTGACGAGCACGAGAGCGTCCGCGTCGCGAATGGCCTCGTCACGGTCTTCGACGTAGGTGAGCTGGGGGTGGATGCGGCGTGCGTTCTCGATCGCCGCCGGGTCGGTGACTGTGACGTTCGCTCCGAGTCCGTGCAGCCGCACGGCGACGTCGAGTGCGGGCGAGTCGCGGATGTCGTCGGAGTGCGGCTTGAACGCCGCACCCAGCACCGTCACCTTCTTCTCGTAGACCGAGCCGCCGAGACCGTCGACCACGAGTTGCACGGCGCGGTCGCGACGGCGCAGGTTGATCTCGTCGACCTGACGCAGGAACGCGACGGATTCGCCGCGCCCGAGCTCTTCCGCACGAGCGGAGAACGCGCGGATGTCCTTCGGCAGACACCCGCCGCCGAATCCAATGCCGGCGCCGAGGAAGCGACGCCCGATGCGGGCGT
>NZ_JAUF01000133.1:0-952 GCF_000585455.1 Microbacterium sp. MRS-1 | reverse complement strand
CCTCGTCGACGGCGGCGGTGCCGAGCTTGACGACGTGGAACGCGTCCAGCACGGCCGTGGCGTCCTCGAGCTTGTCGTCGATCGCGGTCTTGTATCCGGCGAACGGGTCCAACGCCGCGACCTTCACGTTGTTCCGGAACGCTTCGCCGCGCTCGTCGAGCCAGGCCGCGTAGGCCTTCCCCGATCTGCCCGGCACGAGGTCGAGCAGCCGGGCACGGGTGCGACCGTGCTCATCCCGGGTCAGGTCGACCATCCCGGTCAGCTCCTTCGGGCCGCGCTTGCGGGAGTCGACGTGATGCCAGATGTGCTCGTCGACGCCGAGCGTGGTCACGTTCTCGAACCGGGACTCGTCGGCTGCCAACCGCACCAGTTCAGGCTCAACAGCCCGCCACACCGTCTTCCACGATGTCCCGAGCTGACGACGTAGTCCTTCGATCGTGGCGTGCTCGCGGCGCAGCTGCCCGATCGCCCAGTCGACGGCTCGCCTTGTGAGCGACCCGCGCCGAGCGACCAGGGAGGGAAGCTGCTCCACGAACGTCTTCTTGGCACAACCCACGTCGCCGCATCGCCAGACCCGTTGCCGCCAGACGATCCGCACCCGCGTCACGCCCGGCACGTCATGCAACACTCGACGGCGGCGCCCTCGACCGATCGCCACGACCCCGCACAACGGGCACCCGGTCGGCGCCGCCGGTGTCGAAACGGTGACGATCAGCAGCCCGTCGCGGCGGTCAACGTGCTCGACATGGACGCCGTCGAGACCGACCAGCAGATCGCAGCGGGAACACGGATCAGCGGCAGAGCGCGCGTCAGCGCACCCCGAAGTAGGGTGAAGCACGTCGAGGTCCTCGTGATGGATCAGCAGTTGGCGCTACTGATCCTCGGGGACCTCGACCCCTACCCGCCGACCATCACCCGGCGAGCCTCACCCCCACCGCATGTCCGAAGAGCC
>NZ_JAUF01000132.1:0-902 GCF_000585455.1 Microbacterium sp. MRS-1 | reverse complement strand
CATTCTCCCGCGCAACTCGCGGCGGCTGGCCACCCCGCACCTTCTTGATCAACACGCCCTAGCGCCCAGGCTGCTTCTGCTCGGACAACCTCAGACTTATCCACGAGGCATCGCTGCGCCCACGCATCGAATGGAGCCCGGTAGCTGTCCTTTGGCGCTGCGAGAGTTTCCGCCATTCTGAGCAGCCAGACTCGAGCCCACGGCGACGTTCTGGGCAACGCAAGCAGACGAGCCACCGTCGTCCAGTTCTTTCGTTGTTCCGGCCGCGCCCGCAGATAGACGAGCACGTTGCGAAGATGGGGAGGCTCACGCGCGACGATTCCCACTAGCCAGTCGTCTGGGAGCCGCTCGGGTGCGGCTCGAAGAACTCGCAGAGCGCGCGAACCGAACGTTGCGTGCAGAGTGCGTTGCTCAGGATCGCTCTTCACCCAGTCCTCGACGATCCCTTTGAGCGCCTCGAAGTCGACTTCGTCCTCGGACGCGTCGATCTCTTCGAGCTCAAAATCGTCGTATCCGACTTGAACAAACTCCACCGAGCGAAGGTTGTCCGCCGCGCGCGATCGATAATCATCGAGTAGCGCCTCGCGCTCCGCCTCCGTCTCTTGCAATTGCTTCACCGAATGGATCCGCGTCTTGCCATCGGCGAGAGTGAGCCCGATTGACCGAGCTTCCTCAACGACCAGTTCGATGGCTTGGTGCGCCGACGCCCAATCTGTGCAGATGACGCGGAAGTCATCTGCGAAACGGCTAACCTCATAGCCTCGGCGACGGATACCGCGCTCAATGCGGTCAAGATAGACATCGGCGAGCAGGTGGCTCGCTGACATTGCTTGCGGGATGTTTAGCCGGGGCTTCGGGTAGCGCGGTTGTAGTGATCCGGTAGCACGGGCGCGGCGATCGGA
>NZ_JAUF01000131.1:0-1347 GCF_000585455.1 Microbacterium sp. MRS-1 | reverse complement strand
GACGTGGCCGAGGAGGGCGTCGGGGTCGGTGCCGCCGCGAGCCAGCAGCCGCAGGAAGTGGGACTTGCCCGACCCGTTCGAGCCGAGCACGGCGATGCGATCGCCGAACCAGACCTCCAGATCGAACGGCTTCATCAGGCCGGTCAGCTCCAGGCGTTCCGCGACGACGGCGCGCTTGCCGGTGCGCGCGCCGCGCAGGCGCAGGCGCAGGTCGAGGTTCTGCGCGGGGGGACGTTCCTCGGGCGGGCCGGCGTCTTCGAAACGTCGGAGCCGCGTCTGGGCGGCGCGGTACCGTGAGGCGAACTCGTCGCTGGCGGCCGCCTTCGCCTTCATGTCGGCGACGAAACGCTGCAGTTTGAGGTGCTGCTCATCCCACCGGCGGCGCAGCTCGTCGAGTCGAGCCATCCGGTCTTCGCGCGCGGCGTGGTAGCCGTCGAAGCCACCGCCGTGCACCCAGGCGCTGCTGCCGGCGCCGCCCGGCTCCAGCGTCACGATGCGGTCGGCGGCACGGGCGAGCAGCTCGCGGTCGTGGGAGACGAGCAGCACGGTCTTCGGCGTCTCGCGCAGACGCTCCTCGAGCCAGCGCTTGCCGGGCACATCGAGGTAGTTGTCGGGTTCGTCGAGCAGCAGCACCTCGTCCGGCCCGCGCAGCAGGGCTTCGAGCGCGAGACGCTTCTGCTCGCCGCCCGAGAGGCTGGTCAGCGCTCGGAACCGGGCACGGGCGAAGGGGATGCCGAGAGCGGCGATCGTGCAGGTGTCCCAGACGGTCTCGTACTCGTAGCCGCCCGCTTCGGCGTAGTCCGCCAGCGCGCTCGCGTAGCGCATCTGCGTGTCGAGGTCGTCGCGGTCGATGATGGCGGCCTCGGCATCCTCGAGCTCGCGTGCGGCGGCACCGACGCGCGCCGGCGCGACCGAGACGAGCAGATCGTGGATGGACTGCTCCGCCGTGCCGTGACCGACGAACTGGTCCATGACGCCCAGTCCGCCGTCGATCGTGACGACGCCGGACTGCGGGGCGAGCTCACCGCGGATGAGGCGCAGGAGCGTGGTCTTGCCGGCCCCGTTGGGGCCGATGAGGGCCGTCGTCTTGCCGTCGGCCACCCGGAACGTCACCTCGTCGAGCAGGGGCGCCCGTCCGGCAGCACGAAGGAGACGGCGGCGACGTCGATGTAGCCCACAGCGGGTCCTTCCGCCCTCGCCGCGGTGCGGGCGCAGAGCCGACCAGCCTAACCGTTCTCGCCCCGACCGCGCGAACCGGGCCGACCGGCTCCGATGCGAGCCCGGTTCACGAACCCCGCAGAATGTGACGAACTCCGCACCCGATAACGCGAATGGATGCGGAGTTCG
>NZ_JAUF01000130.1:0-5825 GCF_000585455.1 Microbacterium sp. MRS-1 | reverse complement strand
CCCCTACCCGCCGAACCTCACCCGGCGAGCCTCACCCCCACCGAATGTCCGAAGAGCCCCTTGACCCACCCGGCGGCGACGCCGTCGAGGTACGCGATGAGCGCGGAGGCCGGGGAAGTGGCGAGGTCGCCCCGCAGCAGTTCGCGACGCTCGTCGGTCGTGGCGGCTTGGAAGTCCTTGTTGCGCAGCATCCACCACTGGCACCAGCACGAGGCGCCGTCGCCTCCGCCGGTGAGAGCGTGCTCCGCGTCGGCGAAGCGATCGACGGATGCCGGGAGGATCTCGATCTGGCTCATGAGCAGACCGTACTCCTGACTTGCGACACGCGTTCGCGAGTGCTCCACGAAACCGGTAGGATAGGGGAGTTGTCCGCGAGTGGACAGCAGACCGGGATGTGGCGCAGCTTGGTAGCGCACTTGACTGGGGGTTAAGTGGGTTTACCCCGCTCTGGTCGGCCCGAACAACTGAAAATCCATGCCACGGGCTGTGGCGCAGCTTGGTAGCGCACCTGACTGGGGGTCAGGGGGTCGCAGGTTCAAATCCTGTCAGCCCGACGTAAAAGCCCAGGTGAGAGTAGGTTTCTCGCCTGGGCTTCATCATGTCCGGGGGTCGTTCTCTGTGGTCCCCCTCTGGTCCCCCGGCGCTCTCGCCGGTGGTCGCCTGTGGACGAACTGATCGCCCAGAACCCGCGTCCTGTGGATATGGGGACCAAAAGGGGACCAGAACGCTTCCGGGAGCACTCCCGCGGGCGTCGGAGCGCATCACAGGCCCCTGGTCGCGGGGCTGCTGCGCCGGGCGTTCTTGCGTTGTCCGGCGGTGGAGAGGAAGGCGTTGGCCTGCTCGGCGGCGGAGGCGAGGTGGCGGTCGTCGGGGTGGAGATAGCCGCGCGTGGTCTCCATCGAGGCGTGCCCGAGGATGTCTTGCAGTACGTGCAGCGGGATGCCCGCGTCGGCCATCCAGGTTGCCCCGGTGTGGCGTAGGCCGTGCCGGGTGAGGTCGGGCAGTCCGAGCTTCGCGACGATGCCGTCCCAGTTGGTGGCGTCGCGGACGGTCGCGGTGGTGAGATAGCCGCCCTTCGGGCCGACCAGCAACGAGTCCTCGGGCTCCTTCCCGTCGGTGAGGCGTTCGAGCACTGGCCGGAGTGGTTCGAGGATCGGCACGCGGCGTTCTTTGCGGCTCTTGGTCGGTTTTGTAACCAGGCCGCCTTTGCCGGGGAAAACCTGCCGGCGGATCACGACGAGGTTCTTGCCGTAGTCCACGTCCCCGACCTGCAACCCGGAGACCTCCGAGGACCGTGCGGCGAGTAGCGCGGCGAGCATCACGAAGTCGCTGTAGGACTGATGCACCTTGCCGCACGCCCTGGCGAGGCGGTTGAGGGTCTTCATGTCCGGGATTGCGTGCGCCCGTGGGGAGGTGTGTTCGGCGGACTGGCCGCGGAAGGCGTTGCGGTTCAGGCTCCGCTTGGCGCGGTTCTTCGCAGGATTGATCTGGATCAGCCCGTCCCGCACGGCCTCATCGAGCACCCGCACGAGCGGGGCGATGGTGTTCTTGATGGTCGACGCGCCGTGACGCTGCTCCCACTCATCAATGGTGCGGTCGATGATCCCGGCGGTGATCTGGGTGACCGGCAGGTGCCCGAGCGCGGGCAGCACGCGCAGTTTCAGCCCGTACCCGTAGGTCTCGCCGGTGGAGGTCGGGTCCAGGCCCCGCGCCCACCGGTCGCCGATGGAGGTGACGAACTCCAGCAGCGTCATGGACACGTCCATGCCCTTGGTCGATGAGTTGCGGAGCTGGTCGAAGAACGCGTGCGCGGCCGCTTCGTCTCGCACGATTTCCGAGCGGATGACACGCCGCTTGGTGGTCGGGTCGGTCCACCGGGCTCGGGCGCGGATGCCGTAGGAGCGGCGCTCCATGTCTGTGGAGACCTTCACGCCGATCGGCGGGACCGGCTTGGGCTCGGCGGTCGGCTGCGGTTCAGCTCTGCGGGGCACGGTCGTGTTCCAGCTCGCTCAGCCAGCGGTCCACGGCGTCGAGCCGGTACCGGGCGATCCCGCCAAGCCGCAGGAACGGCGGCCCCGTGCCGGCCGAGCGCCACCGCGACAGGGTGGACTCCGAGACCTTCAAGTACGCGGCGACCTCACGGCTGTCCAGCAGGGGCGAGACGAGTGCCTCGGTCTTGTCGCTCACGACACTTCTCCGGTGTCCGGGTCGAGGTCGCGGTAGAACGCTTCCTCTGCCTCGCGGCGGGCCTGGACGTCGGCCATGACGAACTCCACGAACTCGGCGTCGCGGTCGGTGATCGGGATGTCCTCGATCGGGTCGCCGGGTTCCTCGCCGGGCCAGACAGTCTGCCGGGTGGGACGGTCGTGGTCGAGCCGGGTGCCGCAGGCGGCGACCCATTCGCGGAGCCGCTGGCGGGCGTCGGCGAAGTCGCGGTGCCAGCCGAGCGGTGCGCTGCCGTTCTGGTCCGGGTCGTAGGCGCAGAGCCAGTGAAGGTGCAGCGCGCTCAGCTCCCACAGCAGCTCCGGGTGCATGTGCCAGGCGGGCGGGATCACGGAGGCGGGGAGCCCGTAGGTGTGGCGTAGCCAGTCCACCCAGCGGTTGAGCTCCAACCACTCGGCCTCGGCGTCCTCGGCACTCAGCAGGTTCCAGTTGATCGGGTGCGGCGGCTCGGCGATCAGCGGCTCGTCGTAGCCGTCGTCGTCCATCTGGTCCACATCCGAGTCGGGAACATCGTTCGTCGTGGCGTCGCCACCGGGTTCGTCGGACATGCTGGGCTCCTGTCTGCTCTCCGGCGCCGGTTCGTGCCGGGCCGTTGTGGCGGGCAGGTGCTCCGTGCCGCGACCGGCGTTCAGGTGCCGGAACGACGGAGCAGGGCTTCGATCTCGGCACGGTCGGCGGCGAGCTGGCCGGCGTCGGGACGCTTGGGCCAGGGGTGCAGGTCGGTGACGATCGGGGCCGCGGAGCGCAGCAGCACGATCCCGGTCCCGAACGGGAGCCGGCGGATGCGGTCGGGCGGGAAGATCGGCACCCGGCGCACGGACCGCTGGTTGGAGCGGGTGCCGTGGTCGCCCAGCGTCACGGAGTCGGTGTATTCGTCGCGT
The DNA here is from genome assembly GCF_000585455.1 of Microbacterium sp. MRS-1. Classification (NCBI taxonomy): domain Bacteria; kingdom Bacillati; phylum Actinomycetota; class Actinomycetes; order Micrococcales; family Microbacteriaceae; genus Microbacterium; species Microbacterium sp. MRS-1. Next base: position 2,721 of record NZ_JAUF01000130.1, on the reverse strand, counting down.
TCGCCGACCAAGGCGCTCAGGTCTTGCAGGTCCCGGCTGTTGGAAGCCCCGCCGAGGATGACCTTGACGATCGAGGCGTCCCAGATCGCGTTCGCCTGGTGCTCGTTCCAATTGTCCCGCGCCTGCGCGAGCGATTGGAGCACCGGCATGGTCGTGATCCCCGACCCGCCGCCTTCGGCCATCAGCGTCGGCAGCGACGGCAACGGCGAGAGGTTGGCTATCTCATCCAAGGCCAGCAGCATCGGCGGATCGAGCCGGGCACCGGCCGACCGTGCGGCCAGGCGGCGGGCGGTCTCGATGAGGTCTTCCACGAGCGCGGCGACCAGCGCGGCGCTGGCTCCCGCACCGGACCCGGTTGCCAGCAGGAACAACGTGCCGCGGTCGCGGATGAACGCTTCGGGATCGAAGCCCTCACCGGGGCCGGGCGATACGGCGTCGAGCACGCGCGGGTCCGCGAGGGAGCCGAGAGCCAAGGAGACGCCCTGCCAGATCGAGTCGCGGGTGCGGGGGTCGGAGTCGATCATCGCTTCCAGAGACTCGGCCCACCCGGTCGCAGCCTGCGTGGAGCCGGTCAGGATCGCCACCGCGTCAGCGGCCGCGGTCGGATCGAGAGTCCACCTGAACAGCTCGGCGGGCGGCCGATGGTCGATCGCTGCCGCGTGCAGCAGGGCTTGGAGCGCGGCCCGTGTCTTGCCCTCCCAGAAGCCTCCGCCGTCGACGCCGCCTGCGGACAGGCCGGTGCCGGCGGCGAGCCCGGTGGCGCGGATCATCGCCGTCTGCGGCGACTCGCAGCCCCGGATCGGTGACCAGCGCAGACCGGCGGGCAGACCCTCGGCCAAGTGTTGCGGGTCGAAGATCGCGACGGGGCCGATCCTGCGACGGGCGCGCATGGTCGCGGTGAGGTTGTCCGGCCTGGTCGAGGTGACGACGACGGCGCCGGGCGCGTCGAGGATCGCCGGGATCACCAGATGCAGGCCCTTCCCGGAGCGGGGCGGCCCGATCACCATGATCGAGTCCTCGACCGACGCCCACACGCCGGTGCCCTTGGAGGTGCCGAGCCGGTAGCCCACGTCCGCCGGCTTCGGGTCAGCCAGGCCGGGGCGCAGGTTTCCCGCGCGGCGCAGCAGCGCCTTCTCAGACGCAGCGGCGGCGACTTCGTGCCGTGTGGCGATCCCGGCCATGCGGCGCGGGTCGGTCTCGATCCGGTGGGTGTGGCGGCGCAACCGCAGCCACGCCCATAGCCCGCCGGTCACGAGGCCGGCGAGCAGCAGCCCGGCGACGATCCAGTAGACGACCGGGTTCAGGCCGTCCGCGTCGAGCGCCGCGCCGGGATCACCAGGGTGGAACAGCACACCGACCCCGGAAGCGGGATCGCCGGCCGGCTGGGGCGTGCCGGTCAGGAACGCGGCCACCGATCCCGCGGCGCGCAGGATCAGCGCGACGCCGAACAGGACGACCAGCCCGATCATCGCGGCGTTGGTCAGCTCGTCCCCGAACGAGCCGGTCTGCCGGCCCTGCTCGTTCACGGCACTCGCCGGATGATCGTGGTGCCGGAGACCCGGCCGAACAGGATGACCTCGATGACCTCGTCGGTCCGGTCGGCGCCGTTCCCGGCTGGGTCGATGAGGGCGCGCGCGGTGCCGGAGTGGGCGGCGTCGGTGTGCCCGGTGACGACTGCGACCGCCACGTCCTCGCCCGGAACGAACCCCTTGCCCTCGACGGTGTGAAACACCGGCCCGGCCTGCGCCGCCGGTTCCGGTTCGGGCTCGGGGCGGGAACGCCGGCGGCGGGCGGCGACGATGTCGGTGAACGTCGTGCCGTCCGCTTCGCGGACCTCGACCCTCGCCGGTGTCGTCCGGTCGTTCGTGGCGCGGTCGATGATCTGCCCGAACGAGGAGCGCCGCCACGGCGGCGCGAAAGGGTCAGGGTCCAACCGTTTCCCGTCGACGGTGACGGTCACGGTGCCGTCCTCGCGCACATCGAGCACGACGAGCGGAATGGACACCGGGACGGGCTCAGGCTCGGGCTTCCTCATAGCGTCGAGGTGAGTCAACGCCGCCATGAGAGCATGCGTGGCGCTCCTGGGCGTCCGCGCGCACGTACGAGCCGTGCAGGTCGAACCTCTGCCGCGTACGGAGGAATGTCGGACGTCTCTGGCAGGCTCTTCGTATGAGTGATGAAACTTGGGACGGCCGCCGGGCGGTCAGTGCGAGTTCGGGTGATAACACGGTTTCGCGTGCGCGGCAACCGGATGGTTGACGCGCACACTGGGGAGACATCATTCCGTGTCCGCGACGACGGCAGAGTGGTGGATGCCAATTCCGGCGAGACACGGTTTCGCGTGCGCGATGACGGCCGTGTGGTCGATGTCAACACGGGTGAGACGGTCTACAGACTCAGAGGTTGAGTCACTTAGCCCTGGGCGTGAGGAAGGGCGTGAGGAACGAACTGGTGACAGGTTCGGTTTAGGCCGCCAGTGTGTGCGGCTCGGCTAGCTTGGCTTCGAACTCGATGGGCGTCAAGCCGCCGAGGGTGTCTTGGGCGCGCTGGCGGTGATACTTCCGCTCGATCCACACGACAATCGCGAGCCGGAGTTCCTGCCGGGTCGTCCACCGCTGCTGGTTGAGGACGTTCGTCTGCAGCAGCGACCAGAACGACTGTGACACTTGCGGCATGCTGCGCGGCAAGGTGGTGTCGGCTGGTGTGACCCGCAGAATGACC
>NZ_JAUF01000129.1:0-842 GCF_000585455.1 Microbacterium sp. MRS-1 | reverse complement strand
CATCGGAGGGTGTTCCTGTTCTTCGCGGCCTGCTCATAAGCGGCCAGGCTGATCACGGTCGTGGAGGGTGCTGCGGTGCCGGCGAGTACGGCTGCTGCCTGCCGGGCGGCAGCACCAGGTGGGATGCGTTCCTTGCGGCGGTGCGGACGTCCTGGCGGCGCCGAGGCCATCGCGACTGCTTCGAGCGCGGTGACATGTCCGGTGTCGCGGACCGTGATCCCGAGCCCGGGCTGTGCGAGGCGGTGACGGGCGATCACCGCGCCCGAGATGGTGGCGATGTCGATGTTGTCGGCGCCGAGCCGCTGGGACACGGTGACCTTCGCAGCGGCCAGTTCGGGCGGGACGGAGTAGCGGTTCCCGCGCCAGTCGATCAGCGCCTGCCGGGTCGCGGTGCGCTCCTCGGTCACGATCACCGGGAACACCATCGCGGGCAGCGGTCTGAGCCGCTCGTTCACGAACAGCGCGGACGCGGTCGTCGTCCCGAGCTCGCCCTCACGCCGCCGGTCGTCCTGACCTGCGGCGAAGGCGTTCAAGCTGGCCTGCGCCTGCTCGAGAGTGAGTTCGTCGGGCAGTGTGCGCCACCAGCGTTGTGCGGCAGTGTGGTTGTTCTTCTCGACCACGCCCTTCCGGTTTCCCGACCGGGGACGGCAGACCACCGCGGTCACGCCGTGATGCTTCGCGAACGCCGCGAACTGCGGGACGAGGTCGCCGCTGGTATGGTCCAGGACGGTCCGCATCCTGTCGAACCGCCAAACCCTCGTGAGCCCGCCCTGCAGGGCTAGGCCGTGTTGATCAAGAGGTTTCGCTCCCGGCTGGGTGAGTCTTGAACGGTGACGCGACAG
>NZ_JAUF01000128.1:0-5570 GCF_000585455.1 Microbacterium sp. MRS-1 | reverse complement strand
CTCGCGACACACCTCAAGGATCGCCCACCCGCCCCACAACAGCATTTAGCAACACGGCCTAGCGCAGCGCGACCGTACCGGTTCCGGATCGTCGGCCGCCGATGGTGCTTCCTCCGCTCACATCGAGTGATGCTTCGGTCGTGCGCGACGCGCGGTCGGAGACAAGGAACGAGACCGCGTCCGCGACGACGTCGGTCGCGCCGCCTGCCGGTGTGATGGGGGTCATGAGCATCTCCAGGGGCGGGAGGTGGAACCCGCAGACGGGGCGGCCCCCCGCAACGCCCCGCCTGCGACAGCGACGTGATGCCGCCAAACAGATCGTGGGTCACAGGAGTGACTGCAAACGGAGCAGCGCTGATAAGTCGTCTTATCAGGTAACGCACGCTGAATACTCGACGTCGGAGTAGGTTGGCTTCATGTCCACAGCGCCTTCGCTCCTCATCGACCTGGCCGGCGTCGCCCGGCTGGCCGGTGTGCAGCGACCCGTGGCATCGATGTGGCGGTCGAGGTTCGCGTCGTCCCCGGATCCTTTCCCGCGGGCGATCAACGTCGAGGACGGCCGGGCCTGTTTCGAGGCCGAGCAGGTCGCCGACTGGCTCGTGCGCACCGGACATGGCAACAACCCGGAGGCACGTGGGGACGCGGCGGCGGCTGCAGCTCCAGCCGACTTCTCCTTCTCCGACGCGGCCTCTGTCGCCGAACTGCAGGCACTCATCGCTCTGTGTGCGCAGGTCGACGAGCTTGCCGAACTCACGCCTTCAGAGGTCAAAGAGGCTGCCGACGCCGCGGACCCTGACGATCGCTTGCTGCGGCGTGAGATCTTCGCTCACGTGGACCGGGGAGCGCCGTGGCTCTCCTACGCCACCCGCCTCGTCGACGCGGCGTACTCGCCGTCGGCCGCACTGGCGCTTGTCGCCCGCCGCCACGCCGCTTCGGACCGGGTGGCGGGATCAGCTGGACCGCTCGTCGCCGACGCGATCGCCCTGGTCGCCGACGCCGCTCTTGCCCTCGCCGGTGAGGACACAGTTGTGACGCTGGATGCGAGGGACGCCGCACTGTCCTCGTCGGTCGCGCGCCGGCTCGGCGGCCATGTGGACATCGTTGTGCCGGTCGGCGCGGAGTCTCGCCACGTGCGACGTCAGTTGCTCGTCGATGATCGTTGGGTCGCCGACGAAGCCGACCCCGCGCGCCGCTGGGGCGTCGTCGCCCGTGTTCCTACTGGTCGTGGCGAGGACGGGGCCACCATCTTGCGAGCGGTGGACGAAGTGTCCCTCTCGCTGCGGAGCGCGGATACCGCGGTTGTGATCGGCCCAGCGCGGGCGCTCGTCGACCCGTTGTCGCCCACCGAAGAGCAAGCGCGCGCAGACATCCTTCGCTCCGGCCGTGTGCGAGGCATCGCACGTCTGCCAGCCGGGCTCGTCGACAGTGCGGTGCGCGAATCCCTCGCCCTCTGGATACTCGGGGAGCCAACAGTCGAGGTTGCACCCGCGCAGCGAATCACCGCGGTCGCAGATCTCACCGGCGTGAAGCTCACCCCCGCGACGCGCGCCGACCTGATCTCGGACCTGATGGCGGGCATGGGCGCTGGCCGGGCCCTGCGCGCGCATCAGTTCCGGTTCGCGGCCTTTGTGCGCACGACGTCGCTCCAGGCACGAAGCGGCTCCCTGGTGGCATCGGCGACGCGACAACGTGCAACTGCGACCGAGGACGCGGCAGAACTTCCTGCCCTCCTCGACATCGCGGCCGAGGCGGTTCGCTCCGACATCGAGCCGATCGAGTTCGTGCCCGATCCGCACGACGTCCCGCGCGCCACGTCCGTGGCGGAGCTCATCAATGCCGGGCACTTGAGGAGGGTTCAAGGCACCCGCCTCGACCCTGACCTGCTGGGCCCGGAAGGACTCATCGTCGTGACCGCATCCGATCTCGACGAGCCCGCATCGATTGGCCGCAACCGCGTCGAGCACCTCGCGTTCGCAACCCGGCACCCTTCGGCGCAGCTGACCCGCCCCGGCGACGTGATCTTCCGCACCAGCCCCGCCGCCGCCGCGTGGGTCGACAGCGACGGCTCGAAAGTCGTCGCCTCCCCGGCCCGCGTGTTGCGCATCACCACCGCTGATTCCGGTGGTCTCGTGCCTGAGATCGTTGCCGCAGACATCGCTGGGGCGCCCGCCGGACCGGGATCGTGGAAGCGGTGGATGTTCCGTCGCGTCGCCCCGCGCACGATCGCACCGCTCCGACGCGCGCTCGCCGACATCGAGACCGCCCGCCGAGACCTCGAGGCTCGCGCCGCGCGCCTCACCGACTACGCCGCCCTGATCGTCGCTGGTGCGACGTCAGGCGCGGTCACCATGATTGACGTGGACCACGCCGCGGACGCGGCAGACACGCAGTAAGGAACATCCATGCCCCGCACACCCAAAGCCGCCCCGGCGCCGTCGACCATGAAAGAGCTGAAGGACACGCTCTGGAAGGCCGCCGACAAGTTGCGCGGATCGATGGACGCTTCCCAGTACAAGGACGTCATCCTCGGTCTCGTGTTCCTGAAGTACGTCTCGGATGCCTTCGATGAGCGTCGCGCGGGTATTCGCACCGAACTCGCCGCCGACGGGTACGACGACGACCAGATCGCGGAACTCATCGACGACACCGACGAGTACACGGGCCGCGGTGTGTTCTGGGTGCCCGCCCATGCGCGATGGGGCTTCCTGGCCGAGAACGCGAAGGGGCTCGGTCCGTCGATGGACGCACCCGAGAAGTCGATCGGCGCGCTCATCGATGAGGCGATGGATGCCGTGATGCAGGCCAACCCGCAGCTGTCAGGCACGTTGCCGCGCATCTTCAACCGCGACAACGTGGATCAGCGTCGGCTCGGTGAGCTGATCGACCTGTTCAACTCGGCGCGGTTCACGACGCAGGGCCAGGGTGGGGCCGACGGGCGGCGCGCCCGCGACCTTCTCGGCGAGGTGTACGAGTACTTCCTCGAGAAGTTCGCCGCCGCCGAGGGCAAGCGGGGCGGAGAGTTCTACACGCCCGCCGGGGTCGTGCGGGTGCTCGTCGAGATGCTGCAGCCCACGCATGGGCGCGTGTACGACCCCGCGTGCGGGTCGGGCGGCATGTTCGTGCAGGCCGAGAAGTTCATCGACGCCCACCACGGCGAAGGATCCGATATCTCTGTCTACGGACAGGAGCTGAACGAGCGCACCTGGCGCATGGCGAAGATGAACCTCGCCATCCACGGGCTCACCGGCAACCTCGGGCCGCGCTGGGGCGACACGTTCGCCCGTGACCTGCACCCCGACCTGCAGGCAGACTTCGTGATGGCGAACCCGCCGTTCAACATCAAGGACTGGGCGCGCAACGAGTCCGACCCGCGCTGGCGATTCGGCGTGCCGCCGGTGGGCAACGCGAACTACGCGTGGATCCAGCACATCCTCTCCAAGCTCGCCCCCGGTGGACAGGCCGGCGTCGTCATGGCGAACGGCTCGATGTCGTCGAACTCGGGCGGCGAGGGCCAGATCCGCGCCGAGATCGTCGAAGCCGACCTTGTCTCCTGCATGGTCGCGCTGCCGACCCAGCTGTTCCGGTCGACCGGCATCCCGGTGTGCGTCTGGTTCTTCGCGAAGGACAAGGGCAAGCGCGCCGGCGAGGTGCTCTTCATCGACGCCCGCAACCTCGGCCACATGGTCGACCGCGCCGAGCGTGCGCTGTCGTACGAGGACATCGCTCGGATCGCGGGAACGTTCCACACGTGGCGGGGCGTCGAATCGGATGCTGCGCCCGACGAGTACGCCGACGTTCCGGGGTTCTGCTACTCGGCCACGCTCGCTCAGATCAAGGCCGCTGATTATGCACTGACTCCGGGCCGCTATGTCGGTGCCGCCGAGGCGGAAGCCGACGGCGAGCAGATTGAGGAGAAGCTCGCGCGCCTGCGCGGGGAGCTCGATATCCAGTTCGCGGAGTCGGCCAGACTCGCCGAGGTTGTGCGTGAGCAGTTGGAGCGAGTTTCGTGAGGCTCGATGTCGCCTGCTCGCACATCGTCGATTGTGAGCACAAGACGGCCCCCATCGATGAGGCTGGAGAGTATTTCGCGGTAGGAACGCCAGCCATGCGAGATCATCGCATCAACTATGCGGAAGCGAGGCGCATTTCTCGCGAAACATTCGAAGCATGGACACGTCGACTCTCTCCACGGGCGGGCGATCTTCTGTTCGCTCGCGAAGCACCTGTCGGTCCGGTCGTTCGTCTTCCAGACGTCGCGAACGTCGCCCCAGGTCAGCGCACTGTCCTGCTGCGGCCGGACCCTGATGTCGTCGACAGCAAATTCCTCTACTACGCACTTACCGCGCCTGCTGCTCAGGCAGGGCTGCTGGTCAAAGCGGAGGGATCCACGGTCCACCACCTGAATGTGCCGGACATTCGTTCGTTCGAGGTCTGGGTTCCATCGCTCCGCGAACAGCAGGCGATCGCCGAGATACTGGGCGCCCTCGACGACAAGATCGCCGCCAACACCGCCCTCGCCGCCACAGTTACACAGCTCGCTTCAACCGATTTCGCCGCGACCGTGCGCCACGTGGCGTGGGGCCCAAGGTTCGAAGAGATCGCGGACATTAGTGGCGGAGGAACCCCAAGCACGAAGAACCCTGCACTCTGGGACGGTGATATCTGGTGGGCGACTCCGACGGACATGACTGCTCTCGTGGGGCCGTACCTGGAGTCCACCTCCCGAAGGATTGCGCCCGCTGGCCTCGCTGCATGTAGCTCGAAGCTATTCGAGCCCGGCGCGATTCTCATGACATCGCGCGCGACTATCGGTGCGCTGGCGATCAACGGTGTCCCTACAGCACTCAACCAGGGCTTCATCGCTGTCGAACCTCACGACCCCCGCCTGCGTTGGTGGCTGTTCCACGAGATGGAGAGTCGAGTCGACGAGTTCATTTCATGGGCAAATGGGGCAACCTTCCTTGAGCTGAGCAGGGGGAATTTCAAGCGGCTTCCGGTGCGGGTCCCTGAGGAGACGGTGCTTATGGCTTTCGACTCACGGATTGCTCCACTCCACGATGCTGCCCGGGGTGCGTTGGCAGAGAATCGCACGCTCGCCGCGACGCGCGACGCGCTGTTGCCTGAGCTCATGTCGGGCAAGCTGCGCGTCCGTGATGCCGAAGCGCTGATTGTTCAGGCGGGCGTGTGAACGGGCACGCCTGCGCAACCTCTAGGTTCGAAGTACGAATGCACCGCCGCATCCATCAGTAGTGCCCCTTAAGGTGGTGTAGCCCACGGTGGCCGGCTCGTCGTTCACGACGTAGGCGCGGTCACCGTGTGATCCTTCGAGGAAACTCTCACATCCCACTCGAAAGGCATCATCACGATGACCGCACTTCATATTGTCGACCCTGCGAGCGTGCTCGCTGAAGCCTTGACCGATGCGTCGCCGGATCTGATGCGCAGCCTGCTGCAGACCACGATCAACGCGCTCCTCTCCGCTGACGCGGATGCCGTCGTGGGCGCGGAATGGGGCAAGCCCAGCGCTGACCGTGTCGCGCAACGCAACGGGTACCGGCACCGCGACCTCG
>NZ_JAUF01000127.1:0-897 GCF_000585455.1 Microbacterium sp. MRS-1 | reverse complement strand
GAAGCTCTCGGCCAGCGAGTTGTCGGCGCTCGTGCCCACCGCGCCCATGGACTGGGTCACCTTGAGCTGCTCGCAGAGTGCTGCGTAGGCTTTCGACGCGTAGACCGAGCCGTGGTCGCTGTGGAACACTGCGCCGGCCAGCGATCCGCGGTCGCGGTGCGCGCCGCGGAGAGCGCCTTCGACGAGTTCGGTGCGCATGTGGTCGGCGACCTGCCAGCCGGCGAGCTTGCGCGACCCGAGGTCGATGCAGGTCGCCAGATACAGGTTGCTGCCGTCCGCGATGGGGAGGTAGGTGATATCGCCGACATACCTGCGGTTCGGTTCCCCGGTGCTGAAGTCCCGCCCGATCAGGTCGGGGAACTTCCGTCCGGACTGGTCCGGGATCGTGGTCTTCACCCGGCGGCGCAGTCGGATCCCCGCGAGCGCGTGTTCCCGCATCACCCGAGCGACCCGCTTATGATTCACCCGCCCGGCGGCGGGGACGCCGTCGTTGAGGTCGGCAGTGATCCTCGGTGCCCCGTAGGCGCGGTCACCACCCTGCGCGGGGTCCTGCAGCACCCGGATCCGTGCCGCCAACCGGGCGTCGTCCGCGGCTCGCGCGGCCCGTCCCGGGGCTGCGGCCAGCCACGCGTAGAACGAGGACCGGGCGATCTCGATGACCTCACACAACCGCTTCACGCCGTAGGCGTCCTTGTGGTCCTCGACGAACTGGAAGCGGTTCACCAGTTCGTCTCCGCAGCGAAATACTTCGCCGCCTGACGGAGGATGTCCCGCTCCGTCTCGAGCTTGACCTGCTCCGCTCTCGAGACCGCTAACTCGGCTTCCAACCGGATGATCCTCGCCGCCTGCGACTCCGACCGCACCGACACCGGCGGCGACACCGAACCGGCCGCAGCG
>NZ_JAUF01000126.1:0-1046 GCF_000585455.1 Microbacterium sp. MRS-1 | reverse complement strand
TCATACGCAGCCGGGCTCTGCCTCTCCGCAGCCTTGCAATGGATTTAGCAACACGGCCTAGTGCGCTTCTTCGGACGGCACGGGACCTCCTGCTCACACCACCGACGTCAAATCCGTGGTGGAGATCAATCTCAATCACAACCTCGTTGGCACGGCTCGGTGAGCGTGGCCTCAGCGCAGACGCGGTCGTTCGTACAGGCCTTGCCCGCGACCTCGTGAAATTGATTGTGCGTGACGCTGCCATGTTCTGGGCCGCATCTGTGGCTGAGGACATCGAACGAGTGGAGGTCCCAGATGTCCTTGCACCGTGGGTCGCCCTGTTGCAAGAGGACCCCTCCCTCGCGCGTCACAAGAACGAGCTTCCTCCGCACATCGCCTCCGTCGCTCTAGCCGGAGATGTAGGCGCGACCGCGGAGAAGTGGATCCGCAACGCCGCCATGGGACACATCGTGAGCTGGCGAGTGGATGATTATCTCCACGTCGAACGCGAACCGAGGGACTTGGTCTTGCCCGGCGGGAAGGATGTCACGCACTGGGTCACGGAAAGGTTCACTCTGACCTACGTGCCCGAGTGGCGCGCGACCTCGCTCCAATGGGAGCAGATGTTGAACTCCGATCCCAGCGAAACAGCAAGCGCGGCTGGCGTGCCCCTTGCGCTGCTGCAGGAGCGAGCCGTCACGGCCGAGATGCTGAATAGCGCTCTGCGAGCCAAGCTAATCGGGCGTGTGGACGAAGAATTCGAGCAGCGCGAGTTGGGTGACTCTTCGATCGCCGCTCTTGCACGACTCCTGGAAGGGCGGCAATACGAAACCGCCCTACAGATGGCGCAGAGATTCCACGAGGCTCAACCGCAGGCGACGCACTTCGCGATGGCCTACGCGTTCTGCCTGATTCCCCTCAACGCCGCCCGAGCCCGTTCAAGCTTCGAGAACTTCCAGCCTGCGGAGGGCAGCATCGGAGCGACGATACGTGAAATCAATCTTGTCGGCGGCGCGTGAATCCTGGTCACTTTCGGCGCTCGAAAAGTGAACGGTTGCGGGCAGTCT
>NZ_JAUF01000125.1:0-6020 GCF_000585455.1 Microbacterium sp. MRS-1 | reverse complement strand
AACGACAACGAGGTGGCCCCATTTTCGCCCGTCGCATTGGCCTCATTTTCGACCGTCGTCGACATCACAGTGTAGTACGAGGAATAGGCGATGCCTTGGTACTCGAAATCATCGCGGTTCGACCTGTGGGAGTAGTCCACGCGATAGTCGCCGTGCCGTGCACAGCCTGTCGACACTCGGGATTCTCGCACTGACCGCGGACGACAAACGTGCCGGAAATCCACTCCGGCTCGAACGCAGGGTGGTTGCGCGCGGAAGCTGAATCGTGTCCTTCATCCTCGGTAGGCGCTGAGAATCCGATGTATCCGGTCTGGCACTTGGGGCACGCAGGCCGCGGCCACGGCTGTCCGTCCTCAATCGGGCGAGCGAGCTCGGAAAGTGCGGGGTCCACAGCCATGCTTCCAGCGTAAGCGGGACGCTATGCGGACAGGCGTAGAATGGGAATCGATCGCGGGCGACGGCTCTAGCCTTTGCCGGTCATGCGGGCGGTGGTGTCGAACGCGGCGAGCTCGGCGGGGTGGAGTTGGTGCTGCACGACGAAGGCCCGGTCCTTGATCCGCCAGAGCCCTTGCCCGGTGCCGAGTCCGGGCAGCAGGCGGCGTTCGGTGCCGGTCAGCCCGAGCGCGACGGCGGTGGGGCCGAGCTGATCGGTCTCCTGCCGGTAGACGATCTTCGTCTCCGCGTTTGTCAGCAGGCTGTTCGCCAGCGCCCGGTTCGCCGATCCGGCATCGCCGACGTTCTCCAAGTCGGTGAGCTTGTGGAACACCAAGAGATTGGCCAGCCCGTAGTGCCGGGCGAGACGCCAGTGGGCGTCCATCCTGCGCAGGAGCGCCGGGTGGGACATGAGCCTCCATGCCTCGTCGTAGACGACCCATCTGCGGCCCCGGTTGGGGTCGAGCAGGGCGGCTTCCATCCATGCCGACGAGCAGGTCATCAGCACCGAAATCAACGTGCTGTTCTCGGTGACGCGCGAAAGATCGAGGCTGACCATCGGCAGCGACGGGTCGAACCTGACGGTGCTCGGCCCGTCGAACAGGCCGGCCAGGTCCCCGGCCACCAGGCGGCGCAGCGCGTGGCCGACCTGGCGGCCGTCCTCGGTGAGCCGGCCGTCCGGGTCGTCGGCAGGGTCGGGGCGCAGCAGCCGGTCGACCACCATCGGCAGGATCGGCACGTCCGCGTCGCGGACCGCGCCGGCCAGGGCGGTGTCGATCGCGGTGTGCTCCAACGGCGCCAACCGCCGATCCAGCACCGTCTCCGTCAAGGCTCCGAGCAGATCGCGGCGTCGCGCGGCGAGGGTGGTGGCCCACTCCTGGTCGGACAGGCCGCCGGGCCGGTAGCCCTCATCCAAGGGGTTGAGCCTGTTGCCCATCCCGTGCCCGAGGATGATCGCTTTCCCGCCGACTGCTTCGGCGACGCCGGAGTGCTCGCCTTTGGGGTCGCCGGGGACATAGACGCGGTACCCGAAGGGCAGACTGCGGGTGTAGAGGCTCTTGGCGAGCGACGATTTCCCGGAGCCGACGATCCCCGCCAAGATCAGGTTCGGCGCGGTGATGATGCCCCTGCGGTACAACTCCCACGGGTCGTACACGAACGAGGAGCCGCTGTAGAGGTCTTGGCCGATGAAGATTCCCGCGGCTCCGAGCCCGGCTTCGGCCAGGAACGGGTACTGCCCGGCGAGCACGGCGCTGGTGTCCTGATGCCGGGCCACCCGGAAGCGGCCCGGTGTCCTCAGCGCGGCCGGGCCGGGCTCGCCGGCGGCGGGCAGGTAGACCGTGGCACGGCGTTCAGCCCGTTCGGCGGCGGCCTTGGCCTGGGCCGCTTCCTTCTCGACGTGACGCTGCTCGGCGACGAGGCGGGCGGCGGCTTGCCGCCGCTGCTTGCGCAGCCGGCGCCGCTCCGAGGCGGGAGTGACGAGGACAGCGGTGTGCAGCTTCTCGCCCCGGCTCACAACGACCGCCCCCGCGTCCCGGAGACCCAACCGCCGGCGGGACGGTCGAACCATGACGAGTCCGGCGCCGGGCGAGGCTGCTGTGGCATGTCCGGCTTGGGCTGCGGCGGGCCCTCGATGCCGAGCGGTGCGAGCGCGTCCGCGTTCTGGCGAGCGGCCTCCGCGACCCATCCGGGAAACAGGCACTCATGCTCGGGCCTGCTGCCGGGGTTGTCGATGGCGTACTGGCGGGCGTCGCCGGCCGCTGCCAGGAAGGCGGCGAGGTCGCGCATCGCGCGGTCCGGGGCGACCGGCGCTCCGGCGCCGGTGAACAGGTCCCGGCCGACGAGCGTCTGCCCGGTCGCGGTGTCCTCGATGCGGTAGGCATATCGCTGGTGCTCGCCCAGCGGCGAGTCCGGCCAGACGGTCAAGGTGAGCGTCCCGACGTGCCGGGACATCGAAGCGGTGGGGTCTGCGCTGTTCATGGCGGGCAGGTGCGCGCCGGCACGTCTCCGTGGTGGCTATGTCAGAGCGACAGCCCGCGGGCCTGCTTGACGGCGGCGACGCCGGGATGCTCGAACCAGCCCCCGTCACGGACGGCGCTACGCCGCCCGGCCGTCTCTCGCTCACGGCCTGTCGTCGGGCGGCGGGCCGGGACGTGCGCCCCTGCTTCTTTGTCGATGGCGTCCTCGGCACGGATCAGGTGCCGCCGGTACAGGGCGACGTGCCCGGCCATCGCGTTGTAGGTCATCGCGTAGTCGCCGGTCTCGGCCTGCCGGTCACCGGGATAGACCGGGGCGGTGTCGTGAACGTCGCCGTTCTCCAAGGCGGCGTTCGTGGTCTCCTCGCCGTAGTCCCACGCCGACAGATGCTCGATCCCCGCCTCGACCCCGTGGGCGTCGATGAGGTCGATCACCCGGTCGGTTTCCTCGCCTTGGAGGAACACGACGCCAACCCACCGCTCCACCATCCGGTCCTGCGGGTTCCACACGATCCGGCCCGAGTGGGTCATGGCCGCGCTCAGGCGGTCGTCGGCCTGGTCGATGAGCGTGCCGGCCTGGTGCAGCTCATCCGCTGCGGCCAGCGCCTCGGCCGCACCGCCGCTGTACTCGCGGGACTCGTCGGTGACGTGATGCTGCCGGCTCAGATGGGCGGCGAGCTGGTCGAGCACCTGCCGCAGCGATCGCAGCCCGCCCAACAGCTCACCGATCACCACGTAGGTCTCGGACGGGTCCTCGAAGCTACGGCTGGCGTGAGCCAGACCGCGCAACGCCTCGTAGGCATCGCTGGCATCGCTGGTCGGGTTCGTGTATGTCGGCATCACGGGCCTCCTTCAACGAGGGTGGGATGCCTGCCAGGTGAGCGCGCCGGTCACACCGTGCGGCACAGCGGCAGCGCGGCCGCCGTGAACGCGACGGCTTGCTGGCCGACGAGCCTTCGGGTCTCGCAGGAGGCTTGGATCGAGGCTTGTTCGATCGCGGCGACTGCGGCTTCCAGCTCGTCGACGCTGGGGGCGGAGACGGAGATGAGCCCGGAGACCCGTAGAATCCCGTGGCCGGCGGTCAGGTCGGCTTCCTGCTGGAGAACGTCTTGGTATTCGGCGGTCTGCGCGGCGTCCTCGATCTGCCCGATTCGGGCGCGCTGGGCCGCATCGGAGATGTGTTCGACCTTCTTCTTGCGGATGTCGCGGGCCGCCTGGTCCGAGCGCATCGGGGTGTAGATCAGCGACACAGCCCGTTGGATGCCGGTGGAGAGCAGCACCGGCGCGAGGAACCCCGGATAGACGAGGCTGCGGGGCCACTCCGAGACCCACAGCACGGTGTGCCAGGCGGAGTCGGTGCGCAGGTTGCCCCAGGTCTCGGTGACCGTGACCGGGCCGGCGGCGGCGAGCTCCTGCCCGAGCCGCCCGTGGCGCTCCAAGGTGGCGGCCACGGCCGGGTCATACGCCGAGCGGAGGATGACCGCGACCTGACCGGGGCCGAGCCACCCCGAAGGGGTCAAGTCCGCCGAACGCAGCGCGGCGACCAGCGTCGCCATCTCCTGCCGGAGCACCGCGGCGGCGCCGCGGATGCCGCCGCCGGCGGTCCTGATCTGCCGGGAGGCGACCTTCATGTCCAGGGAGAGGCTGACCGTGGTGGCGTGCCGTTCCCCGGCGGGGCCGGCCCGCTCGATCAGTTCGCGGTAGGTGGTCGCGGCCCAGGAGCCGTCGTCGGTGCCGTGCTCGGCCCACCACTCGGCCAGCCCGCTACCGGAGTCGGGCAGGGTTCGTTCGAGCACTTGCAGGGTCGCGATCCGCCCGGACCGGCAGACCGTGGCGAGCACTCGCCCCCAGGAGGTGACGCGGCGCTCTTGCTCGCCGGGGTCGAGCAGGATGAATGCCGGATGGGTCACTTCCGTCACGACCGTCAAGGTTGCCTGGCGGGGGTCGTGGATCATGCACGCCCCGGTCTCGGGGTCCAGGTGCTCCCGAAGCCGGGCCATGTCACCGGGCAGCGCGAGACTTCCGGCAGGGCGGGGCTTGACGATCCGCCGCCGGTAGAGCAGTTGCCCGCCGGTGGAGCGCCACAGCCACCAGAGCGCGACAGGGAGCCATTCGACCATCGGCCTCCCAGCGATGGGCACCCAGGTCAGCACGACCGCGAGCAGCCAGACCGGGGCGGTGTAGACCAGCAGCATCCCGGCGCCGCCGTAGAACGCGGCCAGCAGCGCCAGGCCGCCGATGCCGAGGGTGATGAGCTGCGCGACCGAGAGGCCGAGCAGCACCCCTCGGCGGGTGAGTCGGCTGAACTTCATCGGCGTCAGCTCGCTACCGGGTGTCTTCTGGTCCGTGGTGGGCATGGGTGGTCACTCCTTGCCCCACGGCGATGCCGTGGGGTTGGACGGCTCCGTGGGCGTCCTCGGCTGCGGCGTGGACGGCGGGGGCGTCTGCGACGGCGGCGGGGTGCCGCCGTTCTGCCCGCCTGCGGCGTCGGCGGCGGTCTCGGCCTGACCGGCCACCGCGTGCCCGGCCTTCGGCCCGGCCTCGGCGGCATCCTTGGCGACCTTCGCTCCGACCACGACGGCTGCCGCCGGTCCCGCGCCCGCGGCGGAGGCGCCGGCTTCGGCGCCCACGGTTTCACCGCCGGCCGCGGCAGGTGCCTGCGCCGGGGCGGGCGACGGCGGAGGCGTGCCACCTGATCCTGCGTCCGACGCGCCGTCATTGGGGTCTTCGAGAACCTTCTTGGGCTCGCCGCCGCCTTGGGGCTTGGAGGGGATCGGGACGGGACGGTTGAGCGCGTTCTTGGCCTCCTGCTCGGTGCCCATCTGCTGGTACAGGTCGAAGCCCACGAACGACACGAAGCGGTAGACCATGTAGGGCGCGAAGGCCGCGATGCCCATGAGCACGATGCCGGTGATCGGTTCGGTGACGGCGGCGATGTCCAGCTCGATCGGGGTGGCGATCTGCGTGATCGCCAGCAAGAAGATGACGACGAGCACGAGCTTGCTGATGATGAGGGCGATCACGAACGCCGCCCATTTCCCGATCCATCCTTTGGTGGCGTCCCAGGACGCGCCGGCGAACGCGATCGGTGCCAGCACCACGCCGACCAGCAGCAGCGCCTTGCGGATCAGCAGGCTGAACCAGACGATCGCGACGGCGGCGATCATCAGCCCGGCCAGGAAGATCGTGACGATCGCGCCGACGCCGGGCGCGGCGATGTTGATGCCGCTGAGCCCGGCGGCGAGCAGGATGATCTTGTCGCCCATCGTCTCGGTGGTCTCGCCGGACGTCTGGATGATGCCGATGCTGAGCTGGTCCACGATTTCCAGTGCGAGCGCGGTCAGCGTGACGACCACGAACGCGCCCAGCACCGATTTCGCCGCGCCGAGCGCGGCTCTGGACAGCGCGGTCGGGTCGCGGCGGATCAGCCCGGTGATGAGTTGCAGGCAGAAGAAGATCCTCCACAAACACCGCAAGATGCTCGGCAATCCCCGGTACGGAGCAGTCGGAACACTGGCAATGCCCTACTTCCTCCTCTTCGAATACCTGGGTCTGCCCCGAGTCTTGTTGACAGTCGGGGGTTGGGGTGATCAGGCCGCTTCTGCGTCTGTG
>NZ_JAUF01000124.1:0-3038 GCF_000585455.1 Microbacterium sp. MRS-1 | reverse complement strand
CATCTCGCGACACACCTCAAGGATCGCCCACCCGCCCCACAACAGCATTTAGCAACACGGCCTAAGTCTTCACACTGAGGAAAGAACCGAGGCACATCGATGGTGAAGAACGTCATACCCGCAGCTGATGATCACCATGGCGCCCGCTGGATTCGCGCAGCCCTCCAGGTGAACCCCTTCGGTTACGTCGGCAACCCATCCCCCTCCAAGACCTACGCGGATGAAGCAACGTACAACGCCGCCTTGATCGCCGAGTTTCAGGCGCAGAAGATTGAGTTGATAGCGGTCACCGATCACTGGAATGCCAGCAGCGCGTCCCAGCTGATTGCCGACGCGGAAGCTGCCGGCATCGCGGCGCTCCCGGGCTTCGAGGCAAACACGTCTGAGGGCATCCACCTGCTGGTTATGTTCGAGCGCGGCACCTCAACTGAGCAGGTCACTGCCGCGATCGGTGCATGCGGTTTGACGCCCGGAGCCGCGAAGGGCACGACGACGAAGTCGTACGGCGATATCCTGACCGACATGTGTGCCCGCGGCGCGTTGGTGATCCCGGCGCACGCCAACGTCGCCAACGCTGGACTGCTGAGTCGAGCGAAGGGTGACTCGCTCGCCGAGATGATCAAGCACCGCGAACTGCTGGCTATTGGCATCACGCCATCTGTCGCTGAACTGGGTGACCAGGCCAAGATCCTCAAAGGGACCAAGCCCTACGATCGCCGCCATCCGCTGGTGGCGATCCATGCCGACGACATCTGCGACCCGGCGACGCTCGCCTCTCCCGGTGCGAGCACCTGGTTCAAGATGAGTACCCCCAGCCTGTTGGGGCTCCGTCATGCAGTTAAGACGCCGGAGACCCGAGTGAGCACGACCGATCCATCATCGACTTCTCGTGTTCTGCTTCGCGAGATCGCTTGGGACGGCGGCTACCTCGACGGTCAGAAGCTCCACCTTGCGGAGGATCTCACGGCCCTCATCGGCGGACGTGGAACCGGAAAATCCACCGCTATCGAGAGTCTCCGGTACGTGCTGGAGATCCCGCCCATCGGCGAAGCATCCAGCAAAGACCACAAGGAGATGGTCAAGAACGTGCTTGGCGCGGGAACGGTCATCTCGCTCGTCGTCGACGTGGTGTCACCTAGCCCGGCGCGTTTTACTATCGAACGCACAACGAACAGCCCGGCGATCGTTCGTGACTCCAGCGGCACGCAGACGAACCAGCGCCCACGCGACATCGTCGGTAACCTCGAGATCTTCGGTCAGCACGAATTGGCCGAGCTCGCTCAGGACAAAGACCTGATGGCTGAGCTTGTCGCACGCGTCGCCGGCAGGCCAGCGTCGCCTGCCGAGCGAGACGACGTCCTAAAGGATCTGGCGGATAACCGTGATGCACTCGCCAAGCACGAACGAGACCGGGAGGCGCTTGAGACCGAACTCGCGGACATCCCCCGCCTCTCCGAAAGCATGGAAGCGTTCGACAAGACCGATCTTGCGGCGAAGCTTGACCAGAAGACTCGATTGGACAAGGATGGCGCCGTCCTGACTGATGCCTCCGAACGGGTGCAAACCGTTGAGAATCTGGTGAGCGAGTGGGGTATCGAAGCGGTTGTCGAGGAGCTTCGCGCCGAGCTGGCCGACGTCAAGGACTCCCCCCGCAAGACGACTCTGGAGCAACTCGCTCCGGTACTCGGGCAACTCGCCACTGCTCTTGAGCAGGCAACCTCATCCGTGCAGGCCGCCATTGCTGACACCAAGACGCAGATCGAGGCGACCAGGCAGTCGTGGGAGTCTACGACAAAGACCGAGAGCAACGGTGTCTCTGCGGTGCTGCGCGAACTGGTCGAGCAAGGACACAAGCCAGATGAGTACCTGACTCTGCAGGCCAACCTCAATCGGCTCACAAAACGTGCCGAGAAGCGAACCGTCTTCGAGAAGGCGTACAAGAAGCTGACCGGCGAGAGAACGAAGTTGCTTCGCTCGCTGGCTGACATTGACAAGCAGATCGCGAACCAACTCAAGGACGCCATCAAGGCATCCAACGCCGCTACGACGGGAGCTGTGATTGTTAAGCCGATCGCATCACCCGATCGCAGCCATATCAAGGCCGTGATCTCCCACCACTTCACAACCCAGCGCGGCCAGGTGTTCGCCGCCATCGATCGCGATGACTTCAATGTGGCGACGTTCGTAACTGCCGCGCGGTCGGGGTTGGACGCGCTAACGGGGCTGAGCATCACTGGCGCACAAGCGAAGGCCATCGTGGACACCGGAGAACCGTTGTTCAGAGAACTGGAAGAGCAGTCAGTCGGCCTCGCTGTCGAGGTGCAACTCAACGTTGCCTCCAAGGGTGCGCCGGTGGAGTGGCGCCGCCTTGAGGATCTCTCAAAAGGCCAGCGAGCGACTGCACTGTTGCTGCTCTTACTCGGCGCATCAATGAGTCCGCTTGTCATCGACCAACCAGAAGATGACCTCGACAACCGATTCGTATACGACGGCGTCGTTCAAAAGCTGCGATCCCTCAAAGGCACCCGACAGCTAATTGTGAGCACGCACAACGCGAACGTGCCCGTCCTGGGCGACGCCGAGTTGGTCGTAACTCTCGAAGCTGACGGTCAGCACGGCCGCACAGCGACCGACGGCGTCGGATCGCTCGACAACCCGAAGGTGCGAAAGTACGCCGAAGACCTGTTGGAAGGTGGACGCACGGCATTCGATGCCCGTAAGCGCCTGTACGACTTCTAGCTAGATCGCTGACATCTGAGTGGTAGACGAGCCCGGTGACGTCATGACCGATGGCGTGATCCTCGACGGTCGTGCACTTAGCTCCGCCTCTCCGATCGGTGAGCGCGGTCGCGCGAACTGCCTGTCGTTGGTCGTGGTTGCGAGAAAGTCGGGTCTGCTCAGGCGCATCGGCGCCGAGCGTCCGGACCTGATCCGGTGACCCCGGCCGTCGCCATCGCCGGAGACGTGACACCACCGCTAGGGCGTGTTGATCAAGAAGGTGCGGGGTGGCCAGCCGCCGCGAGTTGCGCGGGAGAATG
>NZ_JAUF01000123.1:0-5883 GCF_000585455.1 Microbacterium sp. MRS-1 | reverse complement strand
AACCCACATCCTGCCCGGAGGTCTTCGCCTACCTCACCCGTTCACAACCTCCCGGGGAAGTACAACTAGCCGTCGGGAGCCGAGCCTGTCAAGGGCATGGGCGAGCGTCGTGGGTTCCGCCACCATGAGGACGTCCCATCCCCGAACAAGGAGACGCACTCATGAGCATCGGAGCCGGAATCGCACTGTTCGTCATCGGAGCGATCCTCGTGTTCGCCGTCAACGTCGACGTCCCCTACGTGAACCTCGACATGATCGGCTACATCCTGATGGGCGCGGGCGTGCTCATCTTCGTCATCGGACTCGTCCTCATGCTGCGACGTCGCTCCACGCAGCAGGTCACGCGGACCGTCGAGCCCGGTGTGGGCGAGCGGATCACGCAGACCGAGTCCCGCACCTCGGGCGACGGAACGGTCTGATTCCCGCGCGCCGGCCGCGCACGCCGATCACTCGGCGCGCGGTCGGCGCGGCGGGTCCATCCCCAGCAGGACCCGCGTCTTGCGCCGCTCGATCACGATGAATGTCCAGCCGAGCGCCCAGAGCGGAACCTGTGCGAGGAACGCCAACCGAAACGCATCGAGTCGGTAGGTCTCCGGCGTGCCGGCGCCCTGTAGGTCGAGGGCGATCCCGATCGCGAAGATCGCGACCAGCGCGGCGAGGAAGCCGCCGACGTTCGTGATTCCCGTCGCGGTGCTCAGGCGGTGGGCGGGGTTGTGGGTGCGCGCGTGATCGAAAGCGATCATCGAGGCGGGTCCACCCATCGCCAGCGACACGGCGAGCCCGTACAGCAGCCACAGCGGCGCAGGCCCGGGCCACGCGATCACCACTGTCCACGCGACGAACTGGGTGCCCACGGCCGGAAGCACCAGCGCCCGCGAGCGCAGGTGGGGAATGCGGCGAGAGATGTCGCCCATGACCGGTCCGAGGGCCATTCCCACCACGACATAGGTCGACAGCACGCCCGCGGCTTGCGCGAGGCTGAGTCCCTCGCCGGCGGTGAGGAACGGCGTTCCCCAGAGCAGCACGAACGCGGTGCCGGCGAACGGCGCCGTGAAGTGCGACCAGAACGCGAGGCGGGTTCCCGGGTGCGCCCAGGCGGCGCGGATGCCGACGCCGGTGTCCATCGACGAACGCACGACCCGGATCGCGCCGGTGTTCGTGTCGACGGAGACGTCCGCTCGCAGCTGGGGCGGGTGGTTGCGGATCACCGCCCACACCAGGATGCCGAACAACACACAGAGTCCGGCGATGCCGCCGAACACGATCTCCCAGCTGGTCGCATGGAGCATCGCCGCGAGCGGGGCCAGCGCCAGGAGCTGTCCGGCTTGGCCGACGAGACCCGTCAGCTGACTCATCAGCGGACCGCGCTGCGCGGGGAACCACACGGCGACCAGACGGAGCACGCCGGGGAAGACCGCGGCGTCCCCGGCACCCAGCAGCATGCGGGCGAAGATCGCGACGCCGACGCTGGGGGAGAAGGCGAGGGTGAGCTGCCCGGCTGCCATCAGCAGCATCCCGATGGTCATGATGGGGCGGGCGCCGTAGCGGTCGAGGAAGAGCCCGATCGGAATCTGCATGCCGCCGTAGACGGCCAGCTGGACGACGGCGAACATCGACAGCGTCGCGGCATCCGCTCCGAAGCGCTGGGCGGTATCGACCCCCACGGCCGAGAGCGAGCTGCGATTGATCACCGCGAGCATGTAGGCAGCGACACCGACTCCCCAGATGATCCATGCCCGGTAGTCCGGTCCGGCTGACGCAGGAGAGGGGCGGGTCGTAGTCACCCCTCCACGCTACTCGTGCGTTCGCACGTGTTCGGACCCGGATGCCGTGCGGCGAAGGAGCCCGTGATCGACCAGGTAACGCCGAAGCACGGCGACGTCGCCGTTCGGCGCGTCTGGCTCTAGCTGCTCGTTGACGTCGCGCTCGCGCAGGACGGTGTCGGGGGAGAAGGCGCGCCCGGCGACGTGCCGCAGGACCGCGAGACGACCAGCGGCCTGTGCGGGGTAGCGATCGATGCGGCCGTCGCTGTCGAGGAAGCGCTCAGGACCGCGCGGGCGCGGAGACGACACCCAGCGCCTGCAATCGTCGTAGAGCGCGCGCACGCCGCCGCGCGGTGAGGGGAGCGGATGCCGTCTCGCCCAGAACCGCGCGCACATCGTCGTCGCGCTTCGCTCTCACGGTGCACCACTTCTTCGCCGGCGGCGCGGTACTCTTCGCGGCGGCGCTCGCGCTCATCTTTGGCTCCGCGATGTCATACGACGGGATACTGAGCTTGATCGGGTGGCCTATTCTGGCGCTCATCGTTGCGGTGGTATCAATCATCGCAGCCATGGTGCTCGGACTCCCGATCCGCCTCATACCCAGCCTCCGGTCGTGGTGGCGATCGCACGGCTACCTCGCGCGCGGCCCCGATGGGTGGGCACTGCTCGCAGCGTGGTCCATCTTCTCGATCTCGGTCGCGCACGTCGTGTGGCCCACCCGCGGCGCACGCATCGGGTGATCCTCATAGTGGTGTGGGTGCGTATTGCTGAGCGGCGTATTCTCCCTCGGTGGTTCGCCGACAGCTGTCGAGTGGGGGAAGCATCTCGGGCTGTCGGGCTGGAGACTTCATCGCGCTTGCGTCAGCCGTCGTCGAAGTCGACGTCCTTGCCGCGCAGGGCCGCGATGGCCTTGCTGATCAATCGGACGGCTGCGACTGCGATGAGCGCGGAGACTGCGAGGGCGAGGATCGGGTCGAGCCAGTAGAGCCCATCGGTGGCGAGGATGATCAGGCCGGCGATGACGATCGCGGCCGCGATTGCGGCATCAGCGAGGGCGTCGAGGAGCACGGAGCGCATGTGTAGGTCCTCATTGCCGGCAGAGAAGCCAAGTACGAACGCGCCGGTCAACATCACGACGAGCGTGATCAGCGCGACGATCACGACGGGCAGTCCCTCGATCGGCGGGGACCCTTCGCGCAACCGCGAAACCGCCTCAAAGACCACCGCGACGGTGACCACGAGGAGCAGGGTTGCGTTGATCAGCGCGGCGATCGCGATCGGTCGGTGCGCGTGCGGGTGATTCGGGTCCCGGTCGCGCAGAGCGATCGCGATGAGGCCGAGGATCAGGGCGAGGCAGTCTGCGATGGTGTCGCCAGCGGCGGCGAGCACGCTCACCGAGTTCGCGACCACCCCGACGATCACGAGGCCGAGGATGAGTGCCGCGTTGAGGCAGAGCACGATCGTCACTCGGCGACGCTGGCTCCAGCGCGGTGTTCGTGTGGCCGCGGTGGTGGGGTTGGTCTTGTCGCTCACGGAACCAGCGTAATGTATCTGCGTATGAGTGCAGATAAGCAGCAGTGTGGGTATTCGACCGAGAGCCCGTATGTGGAGCTCGCGGTTGAGGTGTTCGCGATGCTCGCTGACGCGACCCGCGTGAGGGTCATCCTCGCGCTGCAGGAGGCTGGCGAACTGTCCGTGAACCATCTCGCCGACATGGTCGACAAGTCGCCGACTGCGGTGTCCCAGCACCTGGCGAAGCTGCGTCTGGCCCGGATCGTCTCGACCCGCCAGGAGGGGCAGCGGGTGTTTTACCGGCTCGAGAACGAGCACGCGTCCCGTCTCGTGGCCGATGCGATCTTCCAGGCCGAGCATTCCCTCGGCGGGCCCCCCCGTCACCACCACCTCGATCAGGATGCCCGATGAGCCACCCGCACGATCATCTCGCTCACGGCCACGACCACAGCGCTCACGATCATGACCACGACCACGACCACGACCACGACCAACCGACCGGGTTCAAGGGCTTTCTGTATGGGCTGTTTGTGCCGCATACCCATGACGCGGCGGACTCGATCGATGATGCGATGGAGGCCAGTCACGAGGGCGTGCGCGCTCTGATCATCAGCATGGTGATCCTGCTCGTCACGACGATCCTGCAGGCGGTGGTGTTCTTCCTCAGCGGGTCGGTGGCCTTGCTGGCAGACACGGTGCATAACTTCTCTGACGCGCTCACCGCGATCCCGCTGTGGGTCGCGTTCGTCCTCGGCCGCCGCGTTGCGACACGCCGATACACGTATGGGTTCGGCCGTGCCGAGGACCTCGCGGGCTTGTTCATCGTCTTCGTGGTGCTGCTGTCCGCGGTGGTCGCGGCCTGGCAATCTGTCGACCGGTTGCTGCATCCGCAGCCGCTGCAGAACGTGTGGTGGGTGATCGCCGCGGGCATTATCGGCTTCGCGGGAAATGAGGCCGTCGCGATCTATCGGATCCGCATCGGCCGTCGAATCGGCTCCGCGGCTCTTGTCGCTGACGGGGTCCATGCTCGAACCGATGGGTTCACGTCCCTCGCGGTCGTGATCGGCGGGGTCGGGGTCCTGCTCGGGTTCCCGCTCGCCGATCCGATCGTCGGCATCGTCATCTCGATTGCGATCTTCATTCTGCTGCTCGGAACGATCCGCTCCATCGGGCGCCGTCTCATGGACGCGATCGAACCCGATCTCCTTGACCGCGCAGAGCACGCCTTGGAGCATGTCGACGGCATCGAACGCGTGGAGCGGGTTCGGCTGCGTTGGGTCGGCCACCGTCTCGAAGGCGACGCGATCATCACTGCGGTTGCCGAGCATGCCGATGTCCGCGAGCAGGCCGAGGCGAGCATTCACGCGCATCTGCCTAACGTCGATGAGT
This sequence comes from Microbacterium sp. MRS-1, assembly GCF_000585455.1. Classification (NCBI taxonomy): domain Bacteria; kingdom Bacillati; phylum Actinomycetota; class Actinomycetes; order Micrococcales; family Microbacteriaceae; genus Microbacterium; species Microbacterium sp. MRS-1. The sequence goes on along the minus strand of NZ_JAUF01000123.1, from coordinate 1,219 downwards.
TCCTCATCAGCGTCCGTTATTGATCGCGGGCCAGGCGGTGGGCCGCTTGCGTGAGGCTTAGGCGGTTGGTGAATGGGCGTAGGGGCAGTCAGCGAGGCAGCATCCGTAGATTCGGTCGTCGGGTGCGCCCATGTCGGCTTCGTCGGTGCAAGAGCAGTCGGGGCATGCGCACGGCCGGGCTGCTTTATGGTTGCGTGCGTTGGTGAGGTAGTCGATGAACTGGGCGCCGGCGTTGCGGCGATGTTGCTCTGTGACCGTGTAGCTGTAGTTGAACGAGTCTGCGACGATGGGTGCGGGCATCTGGAGGACGAGCTCGCGGAGGGCGGCGTTCTTGGTGCCGCGGAGATCGATGCCGGCGTCGCGGAGCAGGCTCATCAGCGTGCCCTGGTGGATGGGCTGGCCGGGGCGGCCACCGGGGAAGAGCCAGCGGTTGTCTCGGTGGGCTGCGGTGTTTCAGGTTGGGGAGGTCCTCGATGCGCGCGTGGACGACGCTCGCGAAGGGCTCGGGGATGCGCAGGTGCTCGGCGGCGAACCGGATGGTGATCCCGTGGCCGTCGATGCGGAGCTGATCGAGCTGCATGCGCGCGATCCGCGCCAATGGTTGCCCGTGGATCAGGAGCAGCAGTGCTGCAGTGCGCTCGAGCGGGCGCAGGGATGTTGCGGGGACGAGGAGCTGCTGGATGTGCGCGAGGCGCTGTTGTTGGGTGATGACAGGGGTGGTCTTCGCGAGCCGGTAGGGGATCTCGATGACGGGGAGGTGGCCATGTTTCATGGCCCAGCGGATGAATCCGCGGGCCAGGCTTCGTGTGGTGGGGCCGCCGGTGAGCCAGCCGTCGATGTGCGCTTGCCGACAGCCCGCCGGGGTGGTGTGTTGCGCGCGGAGGTAGGCGAGGAACTCGAGCGCGACGGTGGTGGATTGTTTAGCGGAGAGGAACGTGCCTTTCTTCAGCTGGCCGGTCTCGGCGAGATAGTTCATGCGGTTGAGGTGGACCCAGCGGCCATATTGGATGATCAATCGTGCATCGTCCGGGTGCGCGAGCGCGGCCTTCCGTGCCAGCCAGGCTTGGAACCTTTCGATGTCGAGATGGACGGGGGAGAGGATCCCGTGCTCGATGCAGAGCTCGCGGAGGAACCCCACTCGGCTCGGGGCGGGATTGTTAAGACGGGGCTTCGGGTAGCGCGGATGTAACGATCTGGTAGCACGCGCGCGGGGACACGG
>NZ_JAUF01000122.1:0-5980 GCF_000585455.1 Microbacterium sp. MRS-1 | reverse complement strand
TTCATACGCAGCCGGGCTCTGCCTCTCCGCAGCCTTGCAATGGATTTAGCAACACGGCCTAGGGTGAACGCATGCCGTGCGGCGACCTCGGCGCGCGCGGAAGGCCTGCCCACGCTCGGACGCCGGCGTCTGCGCCACCGCGAGGTCGAGCTCGACGAACTCGACCTCGACGGTCTGCTCGATCGGCATCCGGAGATCGCGCTCGTCGACGAGCTCGCCCACACCAACGCACCCGGCTCCCGCAACGAGAAGCGATGGCAGGACGTCGAAGAGCTGCTGGCCGCCGGCATCGACGTGATCACGACCGTCAACGTCCAGCACATCGCCTCGCTGGGCGGCGTGGTCGCGCAGATCACCGGAGTCACTCAGCGCGAGACGGTGCCGGATGCCGTGGTGCGCGCCGCCGACCAGATCGAGGTCGTCGACCTCGCCCCGCAGTCGCTGCGCGACCGGCTCGCCGCCGGCGCCGTCTATCCCGCCGAGCGCATCGACGCGGCCCTGTCGAACTACTTCCGCCTCGGAAACCTCACGGCCCTGCGCGAACTCGCGCTGCTGTGGCTCGCCGACGAGGGCGACAACGCACTGCAGAGTTACCGCGAGGAGCACGGCATCCGCGGGGCGTGGCAGGCGCGCGAGCGCGTCGTCGTCGCCCTCACCGGCGGCCCGGAGGGCGACACGCTGCTGCAGCGCGGGGCGCGTATCGCCGCGCGCGCCGCCGGGGGCGAGTTGCTCGCGGTGCACGTGACGACGCAGGAGGGGCTGCGTGCGGCTGCTCCCGGTGCCCTCGCGGCCCAGCGCGCCCTCGTCGAGTCGCTCGGCGGCAGCTACCACCAGGTGATCGGCGAGGACGTGCCGCGGACCCTCGTCGAGTTCGCGCGATCGGTCAACGCGACGCAGCTCGTGCTGGGCGCCAGCCGCCGTAGCCGCCTCGGCGCGGCGTTCACCGGCCCGGGCATCGGGGCCACGGTCATCCGCGAGTCGGGCGACATCGACGTGCACATCGTGACCCACGCCGCCGCGGGCGGAAACCTGCACCTGCCGCGGCTGACCGGAGGGGCACTCGGCTGGCGGCGGCGCATCCTGGGGCTGGTCGTCGCGCTCACCGGCGGGCCGCTGCTGTCGTGGCTGCTGTTCGCGACCTCGAACGAAGAGACGATCACCTCCGACGTGCTCTCCTACCAACTGCTCGTGGTCGTCGTCGCGTTGATCGGCGGGATCTGGCCGGCGCTGTTCGCGGCGGTGCTGTCGGGGTTGACGCTGGACTTCCTGTTCATCCATCCGCGTTTCACGGTGACGATCGACAACCCGCTGCACGCGCTGGCGCTCGTGCTGTATGTGGTGATCGCGATCCTGGTGAGCTGGATCGTCGATCAAGCCGCACGTCGCACGCGCCGGGCTCGGCGCGCGGCCGCCGATTCGGAGCTGCTGGCGACGGTGTCGGGCAGCGTGCTGCGCGGCGAGAGCGCCGTCCCGGCTCTGGTCAGCCGCACCCGCGAGGCGTTCGGCGTGAGCGGGGCGCGCCTGCTCGCCGGAGACGGATCCACCCAGCAGGTGCTGGCGACCGACGGCGAACCGGTGCGCGACGGCCGGGCGGTCGTGGTGCCCGTGGGCACGGATGCCGCGGGGGGCCCTCGCGCCACGCTCGAGCTGCACGGCGGCGATGTCGGGGCCCCGGAGCGGCGCCTGCTCGATGTCATCACCGCGCAACTCGCTGCGGCCCTCGAGCACAGCGAGCTCACGCAGACGGCCCGCACCGCCGACGCCCTGGCCGCGACCGACCAGGTGCGCACGGCGCTGCTGTCGGCGGTCAGCCACGATCTGCGCCGGCCGCTCGCCGCGGCCATCGCCGCCGTCGGCGGCCTGCGTGCGGCGGGGCCGTCGCTGAGCGCCGCCGATCACGACGAGCTCGTCGCGACCGCGGACGAGTCGCTCGCCGCGCTCGCGGCGCTGGTCACCGATCTGCTCGACGTCAGCCGTGTGCAGGCGGGCGTGCTCGCCGTCTCGCTTTCCCCTGTCGACCTTGCGGGAGCAGTGCTCGAGGCCCTCGATGAGCTGGGCATCGGACCCGACGTCGTCGAACTCGCGCTCGATCAGACCGTTCCTGCGGTGCGCGCCGACCCCGTGCTGCTGCAGCGGGTCATCGTCAACGTCCTCGCCAATGCGCGCCGCTACGCGCCGCCCGGCACGCGCGTGCGCATCGCATCCAGCCGGCTCGGCTCGACCGTCGAGCTGCGGATCGTCGACCACGGCCCGGGCGTCAGCGCCGACCGCCAGGACGACATCTTCGCTCCCTTCCAGCGGCTCGGCGACACCGACAACACCACGGGGCTCGGGCTCGGGCTCGCCCTGTCGAAGGGCTTCACCGAGGGCATGGGCGGCACGCTGACGCCCGAGACCACGCCCGGCGGGGGGCTGACGATGGTGGTCTCGCTGCCGGTGGATGCCGCGGCATCCACTCTCGCCGCGCCCTCGGTCGCCGAAGCGGGAGGATGAGATCGTGAAGATCCTGGTCGCCGACGACGATCCGCAGCTCGTGCGGGCGCTGCGGATCACCCTCGCCGCGCACGGCTACGACGTCATCGCCGCGCCCGACGGCGCCGCCGCGATCGCCACGGCGGCCCAGGCGCGCCCCGACGTCGTCATGCTCGATCTCGGCATGCCGCGCCTGGACGGCATCGAGGTGATCCACGCGCTGCGCGGGTGGACCGACCTGCCGATCCTCGTCGTGTCCGGACGCACGGGCTCGGCCGACAAGGTCGAAGCACTGGATGCCGGCGCCGACGACTACGTCACGAAGCCGTTCCAGATCGACGAGCTGCTCGCGCGCCTGCGGGCCCTCGCGCGCCGGCGTGGCGTGGCATCCGCGGCATCCGCGGATATACCGGCCGTGCGCTTCGGTGATGTCGAGGTCGACCTGGCCGCGACCCGCGTCGTCCGCGGCGGCGAGGTCGTGCACCTGACGCCGACGGAGTGGCGGATGCTCGAGTTCCTGGCCCGCAACCCCGGAACGCTCGTGACCCGGCAGAACCTGCTGAGAGACATCTGGGGCACCGACCAGGTGGCCGACTCGGGTTATCTGCGCCTCTACATGTCGCAGCTGCGCAAGAAGCTTCAGCGCGATCCGGCGCATCCCCAGCATCTGCTCACCGAGCAGGGCATGGGCTACCGACTCGTGCTCGGCGACTGACCGCGGTCGAGTCGCCCCGCCCCGCCCCCATCCGAACTGCAAGGCCGTAGCCGCGACACGCGGGGAGGGACAAGGGATGCCGCGGCGTGTCGGGCAGCATCCCTTGCAGTTGCGTCGCGGATCGCTCGAGGACGGCCGAGTCGAAACGCCCCGACCCCTCAGGCGGCGACGACCGCCTCCAGGCGTGCGTACGAGGTCTCCATGCCGTCGGTCATGCCGGTGGCGAGGACCATGTCGCGCGTCTCCTTGTCGAGATACTCGATCAGCAACGTCAGCAGGGTCGCGCCGTCCTCCTCGTAGAGCTGCAGGTCATTGACCGTCGCCGGTCCCGGCATCCCGATCATCCGCTCGGTGGAGACCTCGCGCCAGATCGGCTCACTGAGCACGGTCTCGCTCTCGAACCCGAACCGGGTCGACTCGTCGTCGCCCTGCTGCCAGACGAAGCGGGTGGTCTCGCCGACCTCGCACTCGACCATCTGCCAGCCGTCGGGGCCGAGCAGCCACCGACGCAGCAGCTCCGGCTCGTGGTGAGCGCGCCAGACGAGCTCGCGCGAACCCTCGATGAGCCGGGTGATGCGCACGTGCTGGTCGGTGAGGAGTTCGGTGCGAGTGCCCTTGCCCTGCGCGTACGCCCGCAGGTCCTGCAGCACGGCGTCGAGCTGGCTCATCGCCAGACGCGAACCCTCGATCGCCCCCATCGCGACGACCTGCTCGAGCGCCTCGAGCGACGTGAAGTAGGTGGTGTTGGTGAGTCGCGAGCCGTCGGCGGTCGCCTCGAACGAGAAGACCATGCGCATCGAGGGGAAGCCGTCGAGCTTCTCGCCGTCGTCGCCGACGAAGGAGTCGAGGACTTCGAAGCTGCGTCCGGGGTCGACGTTCAGCACCTCCCACGATCCGGCGGAGCGCTGGCCCTGCGGGCTCGTCATCCGGTAGTCGACGCGACCGCCGGGGCGCAGATCGAACGCGGTGAAGGTGGCGGGCCACCCGGGAGGACCCCAGAACCGCTCCAGCTGGCGCGGGTTCGTGAACGCCTCCCAGAGGCGGGACACGGGCGCCGCGGCATCCGCGACGAGGGTCATCGTGAGGTTCTCGGGGTCGGTCGTGATGTCGCGGACGGGCATGTCAGTCTCCTTGCGTGGGACGGGGATCGTGGGGTTCAGCGAGCAGGGCGTCGAGGCGGTCGATCCGCGAACGCCAGAGGTCTTCGTAACGGGCGAGCAGCGCTCGGGCCCGGGCGATCATGCGCGGATCGGCGCGCACGAGACGCTCGCGTCCCTCGGCGCGCTTGATGACGAGGCCGGCCGCTTCCAGCACGGCCACGTGCTTCTGCACCGCGGCGAACGACATGTCGTAGTCCGCGGCGAGTGCCGACACCGACTGCTCGTCGACGATGGTGCGCCGCAGGATGTCGCGCCTCGTCGCCGCCGCCAGGGCGTGGAACAGCCGGTCGGTCTCATCGTCGCTCAACTCAGTTTGTGCAACCATTTGGTTGTACGTTAGGGCAGCGGATGCCGCGAGTCAATACCCTCGTTGTCGAGAACGCGTTGCGGTGACACAACCGGCCTTTGGATGACACAGGGCTGGGATGAAGTGACACCGTGTGTCACGAAACGCCGATGCCTTACAGAAGTTGCGCCTCTCGCGGGAGGAACATCAGCGGCAGATACAGGAGCGATGGGGCTCCGGTCGCCCCTTCGTCTTCGCATCATCCGAACGCGGATACACGTGCGAGAGGGGCTGCGATGCGGCCAGTAGATGAGGCAAAGCCGATCAACCCCCGACGGCGCACGTCGTCAACCGAACTGCATTGGATCCCTCGTACAGACAACGGCCGCACGACGGCCGGTCTCCACGAGTGGGCAGTTGTCGATCGAGAGCTCGGCGACCGGGACTGGGCGTCGATTGATCCGATGAGGGTTCGCAAGTCGAAAGGCATCCGACACCAGTTCACACCGGCGATGTACTACTGGCAGCGCACTCGATCTCATGTGTGGTGCGAGTCCCAGCAGGAGCGCTGAGTGGCGTCCCGCATAGTGGTGTAACTGCTCGGTGGTCGGCCTCGTCGTGAACGTGGGCGCGGTCACCGTGTGATCCTTCGAGGAATCTCCTACAACCCTCTCGAATGGAGTCATCACGATGACCGCTCCTCACATTGTCGACCCTGCTGGCCTGCTCGGTGAAGCCCTCGCTGAGGCGTCGCCGGATCTGATGCGGCAGCTGCTGCAGACGATGATCAACGCGCTGCTGTCCGCGGACGCAGACGCCGTCTGCGGCGCCGAATGGGGCAAGCCCAGCCCCGACCGGGTGACGCAGCGCAACGGCTACCGGCACCGCGAGCTGGACACCCGTGTCGGCACGATCGACGTCGCCGTCCCCAAGCTCAGGAAGGGCACATACTTCCCGGAATGGCTGCTCGAGCGCCGCAAGCGCGCCGAGGCCGCGCTGATCACCGTCGTCGCCGACTGCTACCTCGCCGGCGTCTCCACCCGCCGGATGGACAAGCTGGTCAAGACGCTCGGCATCGACTCGCTGTCCAAATCGCAGGTGTCCCGCATGGCCGCGGATCTCGACGAGCACGTCGACCAGTTCCGCCACCGTCCGCTCGGGGATGCCGGGCCGTTCACGTTCGTCGCCGCCGACGCCCTGACGATGAAGGTCCGCGAAGGCGGCCGCGTGATCAACGCCGTCGTCCTCGTCGCCACGGGTGTCAACGCGGACGGGCGCCGGGAGGGGGCCTTGACCCCGGATCGTGGACACGGTGTCATTTCGGTTATGCCGCTTCCGTGAGGGTAG
>NZ_JAUF01000121.1:0-2274 GCF_000585455.1 Microbacterium sp. MRS-1 | reverse complement strand
GGTTCGCGGCGTCTTGCTCGAACGGGAGGTAGCCGACTTCGTCGACGATGATCAGCCCGTAACGTCGGAGCCTCGCGAGCTCTCTGGGCAGGTTCCCCTGCCTGTGCGCGTCGGTGAGTCGGGTGATCCAGTCCGTCGCGGTCGCGAACAGGACCCGGTGCCCGTGGCGGGCGGCGACGATTCCGAGCGCGGTCGCGAGATGCGTCTTCCCGGTCCCGGGAGGTCCGAGGAGGACGACGTTCTGCGCTTCGAGGAGGAATCCTCCCGAGGCGAGAGCGGCGATCTGTTGGCGGGTAGTGGGCTGCGCGTCCCAGTCGAAGTCCTCGAGGGTCTTCCGGCTCGGGAACCCGGCCGCTTTGATCCGCAACTCCGCGCCGGAAGCGTTGCGGGCCGAGACTTCGCGTTCGAGGACGGCGGCGAGATAGTCCTCGAACGACCAACCCGCATCCCGCGCCTGGTCAGCCATCCGGGCTGCGGCTTCCGTGATCCGGGGCGCCTTCAGTGCGCCAGCGAGGTAGGTGATCTGCTTGGCCGCGTCGGTCTGCTTCCCGGCCATCACGCGACCCCCTCGATCCCGAACGCCCGGTCGTAGTCCGCGAGATCCCGACTCAGATCATCAGGAGCCGCAGCCAGCCGCGGCTCCTGGAACTGGTGCCGCAGCCGCTTCGCCGCCTCAACGTGGGCGGGGTCGGTGATCGTAGAGCCCCGCGCCCAGACCCGGGCGTGGTCGGCGACGAGTCTGCCGTCGAGCCGAACTCTCACTCTGTCGAGATCCGCGGCGATATCAACAATCCGGCCGATCGCGGCGGGGTCAACCGAGTAGTCGGATGCGTCGAGGCGAACGTAATAGTCCCGGCCGAGGCGGACTCGTTCCCGCCAACCCAACTGCAGCGGAATCGGCGGCAACGGCAGCATTCGGGCCCGGTCATGCCCGATCAGATCGATGGGCCGTGCTTTGATCGTGCGGACCACCCTGCCGTTCGCCTTCTCGAGCCATTCCTGCAGTTGCGCGTTGAAGTCGGAGGGTGAGGTGAACGTGCGGCCGGGCATGAACGAGGTCTCCAACCAGCCGTTGCGGCGCTCAACGATCCCCTTCGACTCCGGGTCGTATGGCTTCAGCTGAACGACCTTCGTCGCGAGGGTCCCCGCGAACGACGCGACCCCCTGTGCGAGGCGTCCGCGCTGCCCGATCCCGGACTCGTTGTCCCAGATCAGCCGCCGCGGAACCGCGCCGAGCTGCTGGATGAGCTCCCAGTGCCCGAGCAGCAGATCCTCCGTCTTCCGCGTCGGGATCATCCGCGCCGTCACGAACCGTGAGTGCGCCGCGACGATCACCAACACCGGCAACAGCACCGCGGTGCCATCCTCGAGCGGGATCTTCCGCGGCGGGAACCACAGATCACACTGCGCCGCATCACCCGCCGCCCAGGTCAATCGATCTGCAGGATCGACCGGGCGATGCTCCGGCCTCAGCCTCGCAACGTTGTCACGGAACCAACGGATCGAGCCCTCCCATCCGACCCGTTCCGCGAGCACCGTCGCCGGCATCTGCGGATGCTCCGCGAGCAGCGCCCGCACTCGAGCCTCAAACGGCGTGAACGATGTCGGCCGCGGTGACCGCTCATACCTCGGCGGCCCGTCGGATTTCACCGCCTTGACCACCGTCGTCCGCGAGATCCCCAACCGCGCGGCAATCTGCGCCTTCGGAACCCCTTCCGCAGCCAACCCGCGAATCAGCGCCCAATCTTCCAAAGTGATCACTCTCCCATCGTTGAGTGTTCACTTTTCGAGCGCCGCTACTGTCCAGTTCTCGAGCGCCGCCGACACCCCGCAGAAGACTTTCTACGCACGCTCGGTGACCGGGCGAACCGTCGATGTGCCAGGAGTGGACTTCGCATGATCGACAAAGGAAGACAGCCTGACCTTTGAAGTCGTCACGTTGTCGCGCCGAGACCGCCACGGAGTCGAGATCCAACTCAGCCCAAAGTTCGGTAGCACGTCGAGAATCGGCGGCTGACAACGGTGTCTCCTGACGACTCTTGTTGCAAGATTCGCACGAGGCGAGGTAGTTGTCAGCCCGATTCGGACCACCCGCGACGCGCGGTATCGCGTGATCAACGTTGAGTGGCCGGGCCGGAGAGGAAGGCGGCGCGTCGTCCTCGAAATTGAGAAGCGAACAGTCGCAGTGAAAGCACCGGCCGTCGGTTATCGGGCTCTTCGCAGTTGAGGGTGTAGTCGAGGGTCGGCGGCTGGTTCGCGGATAGACGTCGAGGT
>NZ_JAUF01000120.1:0-1560 GCF_000585455.1 Microbacterium sp. MRS-1 | reverse complement strand
GCAGACTCCCACTGTCAACTGGGTGCAGATCTTGGTGTGTTTGCGTGGGCGCGCTGAAGGCGCCGCTCGGCCTCGAGTGTCGGGCGGGGGTGTCGAAAGCGCGCGGTCAGGCGGCGGTGATCAGTGCGGCTGAGCCGTGGCGGGCGGGGTCGTAGGTTTCGTGGTTGGTCCAGCAGCGCCAGAGGATGCGGGTCCAGCGTGCGGCGAGTCCGCGGAGAGCGCGGTGGTAGCGCTGGCCTTTCTGGTCCCGGGCGTCGCGGAACGCGGCGGCCGCCCAGGGTGACATCTTGATGGAGTTGAACGCCCACCACATGGTTGCTTCTCGGAGGCGGCTGTTCGCGGCGTAGCGGAACCTGACCGACCGGGACCTGCCCGACGAGCGGGTGACCGGGGCGAGGCCGGCTTCGGCGAGGAGCACTTCCGGTTGCGGGAACCTTGCGCGGTCTTCACCGATCTCGGCGAGCAGCACCGCAGTGAGCACGGGGCCGATGCCGGGAAAGCTGGCGAAGAGCAGGGCGTCCGGGTGCTCCGCGGTGGCTGCGGCGATTGCGTCGTCGTACTCGGCGAGCTGCGTGTTCAGAAGCTGCAGCACCTGGGTGAATGCGAGAGCGGAGAAGCTCTTGCCCGCGACCGTTCCTGGCGAGCCGGAGAGCAGGTTCTGTCTCATCCGGTCCGCGAGGGTCTTCGCGGGGACTCTGCCGGTGTAGTGGTGTCGGGAAAGGAACCCTGCCATCCTGGTGGTCTTCACCCGGGACGCGTTCGCCGGTGTCGGATAGTCCGTTACGAACGACAGCGTGATCTGCCGGTCGACGGACGAGAACAACCGAACGGGTGCGGGGTGGTAGGCCTCGAGGATCATCCGCAACTGACTCTCCGTCGCCTGCTGCGTCTCGAGGAGCCGGTCCCGGTCGCGTGTGAGTGCCTTGATCTCGGCGAGCAGCGGCGACGGGACCGACAGCGGGCGCCAGTGCGCATGGTCGAAGCGGAGCGTGTCGGCGAGTACGAACGCGTCGAACCGGTCGTCCTTGACCGCAGCGACCTTGTAACGCTCCCGCGCCCTCGCGGAGATCCGCGGAGACACGGGGAACACCGCATGCCCGGTCGCTTGAAGGTGCTCGACGAGGAGACCTTCGGAGCGTTCGATCGCGATCGGGACCTGCCCCCCGAAGCCGTTCAGATGCAGGTCGAGTTGGTGGAGCCCGGCGACGTCGTGACTGACACGTGTCTCAAGTAGCCGCTTCCCGTCGGGCGCGACAACGCAGAGCTGGTGGTTCTCACCGCCCCAGTCGATGCCGGCGAATACCGGCCACGCTGGCAAGTTGAGGTCTGGCATGAGCGCTTCTCCTTCGAAGACGAGGCCCGCCTCGTGACGGACCCTCTGGACGCTCACTCAGGTGCTCCCGCTGTCGGGGCACGACTCCCACTAGCCAGTCGGAATCCGCCACCGCCGGGAGGGACAGGTCTGCCGCTGGACCTCGAAGGTCACGCTGCCAAGGTCCTCTCCCGACGGTGAGGATGAACCAGCGGGACGATCCCGCCACTACCCATCTTGACGAGTGA
>NZ_JAUF01000119.1:0-1213 GCF_000585455.1 Microbacterium sp. MRS-1 | reverse complement strand
ACTTGGATTCCAGCGATCGTCGCAACGGTCTGATCTATGCGCTGTCCACTAAAGCAGCGAAGCGTTCGGCCGGGGTATCCCAATCGAGGGCTTTCCGGGGACGGCCGTTGAGCTCGGCGGCCATCGCGGCAAGGTCGGAGGGGCCGTGGGCGCTGAGGTCGCTGCCCTTGGGCAAGTACTGGCGCAGCAGCCCATTCGTGTTCTCGTTCGTGCCGCGCTGCCAGGGCGATGCAGGGTCGCAAAAGTAGACCTGCATGTTCGTCGCCGCGGCGAAGGAGCGATGCTCGCTCATCTCGGCGCCCTGATCCCAGGTCAGAGTCCGCCGCAGGTCAGCGGGCAGATCAGCGAAGGCCACGACCAGGCTGTCGCGAACTGCTTCCGCAGTGCGTTCAACGGGCAGATGGCCGAGGATCGTGTAGCGAGTAGTGCGCTCGACCAGAGTGGCGACCGCGGAGCGTTGCCTTCCGCCGACGATCAGGTCGCCCTCCCAGTGCCCGGGCACGATGCGGTCTTCGACCTCGGCAGGGCGTTCCGCCAGCGGGGTGATCGGATCGACGAAGCGACCGGTGCGGGACTGCGGGTCGCGGTGTGGTTTCCTCGCGCCGCGACCCCGGCGCAGCGACCGGGCGAGCTCGTGCTTGAGTTCGCCGCGCGCGTGGACGTAGACGGCCTGGTAGATCGTCTCGCTGCTCACACGCATCCCGAGGTCATGCGGAAAGTCTCGCCGAAGCCGGCAGCTGATCTGCTCCGGCGACCACCGCTTCGCGAGCTTCGCCGTCACATAGTCCCGAAGCGGCCCCTCGAGGCTGAGCTTCGCCCGCCGGGGTCGCTCGCGCCGCTTCACTGACGCTCGGTGCGCAGAGTGAGGCAGGTAGCCGTGGCGACTGACCGTGTTGCGTCGCAGCTCACGGCTGATCGTCGACGGGGCACGACCCATCAAGGCGGCGATCTGCCGGATCGACAAGCCGCCCTGCTGCAAATCCTTCAGCCGCTCGCGCTCCAGCAGACTGAGGTAGCGGGCATCGATCACCCGCTCGACCCGCCCCAGATCGACGCGCTCACCCTGATGCCAGACCGTCCTCGGCTTCTTCACGTTCGCCAGTATCTCCGCCGGCTTGTAGAGCGCCACCCGTCCGTCCGGGTAGATGCGCCCCTTTGAGAACACGCGGATACCCTTGTCCCAATCCAGCGCCTGATGCGACTCCACGCCTAG
>NZ_JAUF01000118.1:0-681 GCF_000585455.1 Microbacterium sp. MRS-1 | reverse complement strand
GTATCCACCACGAACCGATACGACGCACCCGGCTCAATCACCACACCGGTCTCCACCGCCGCACCGATCGTCGTCGACGTCCCCCGCAGCACGTTCAACCGCGCCGTCCCGTCCGCACCCACACGGATGCGCACCATGTACTGGTCATCAGCGACACGACGCGTCACCGCACCGATGTACATCGCCTCGTTCGGCTTGTCCACCGAGAACGACGTCGAGAACCGCGTCGCCGTCGAATCCAGCACCGCCGTATCCGCCGCCACCGCCGTCGCCTTCGGCAACAACACCTTCCCGACACCATCGGCCACCGAGAAGCGCGTCGCCCCCGTGCGCAACGTCCACGCACCACCGGCATCCGCAGAACCCCAACCCGACGCCAACTGACGCGCGAACGTGTCCGAGAACAACGGACCCGCCACCACCGGACCAGACGTCACCGTCACCGGAGCAACACTCATCGCCGTCGCCCCACGATCATCCGTCACCGTCAACGTCACCGAATACGTCCCCACCTCCGCATACGCATGCGACGCCGTCACACCCGAACCCGTCGACTGGTCACCGAAGTCCCACGCATACGACACCACAGAACCATCAGCATCCGACGATCCCGAACCATCCACCGACACCGACAACCCCGACACCGACGACACAAACCCCGCCACCGGAACCTGATTCGGC
>NZ_JAUF01000117.1:0-2936 GCF_000585455.1 Microbacterium sp. MRS-1 | reverse complement strand
AACGACAACGAGGTGGCCCCATTTTCGCCCGTCGCATTGGCCTCATTTTCGACCGTCGTCGACAACTTGGAGCGGATATGGTCCGTCAGCGCGCATTTGATCGTGCGGGGTATACGCTCCTGTGGTCGCCGGCAACCGCCGGGACGTGGTCCGGAGCCGGTCGGGTGCGCTGATCGACCGGCTTGCGGGCACGGACCGATGGGGTCACGTGCGTTGCGCGGGTTCTTGCGGTCAGTCCGGATTTAGACTGCGGCGAAGGCGACCAATATCGGACGCGTGTTACCGCTGACGTGAACGCCCAGCGCGCAAGCGTGCTCACGCGATGAACTTCGTGATGCTCACCATCGTCGGCTGGGTATTACTCTCCATTGCCTCGGCCGCCTGAAGCGTCTGCCGCGCGGTTCTGTCGTCGTGCCGGATGAAGCGGAGATTGTCGTTCAGCACCTCGCTCGATAGCGCCGTGAAGTTGTGCAGGACGTCGAACGAAGATCCCGAACTGAACCAGATGAAGCGATCTCGGAGCGCGGTGGACTTCAAGAGGCGCACCTCGACGGCTATCGGCAGAGTCCGCCTATGGAGCGCTTTGCTCAAGAAGTTTTCGATGCGTGCCTCATGGCGTGGGCGGTCTGCCGTCTGCCAGTCGCGCTGGAGCTTCCCCAGGATGGACAAGGTCGCGTTCGCCGGCATCGAGTCGGCGAGCGTCTGGATGAGCCACTCGGCATGCGACGTGGTGCTGTTGCCGCTGATGAGACCTTCGAGAATGTGCGGGTCGAGGATCTTCACTGCGGATGAACGCTCTGCGAGCGGATGGATGAAGGTATTCGCGACGGCGGGGCGGCGCGTCTTGCCGGTCGGGAACAGGCCGGCCTCCTTCGCAGCAACCACGGCCGGCGACCTGTGGATCGTGCTCGCGAGGACGACATCCGAGTCGTCGACGGTATTGGATCCCGACGTGTCGTCGACCCCGAACTCCTCGGCAAGCGCGCGGCTGGCGACGAACACGCGCGCGTCGGTCTGGCCGTTCCCTTCTTCGTCCTTGTGTCGCAGGCGCTCGCTCACACCCATGGCGCTTGGGAGCTGATCGAGACGGTTTAGGTCGTTGAGACTGGCCAGTTGCTTGATCCACAGAGTCTTTGACAGGTCGCCGAGGTTCCCGATGGCCCGAAATAGTGCTTCGCGATCGGCTTCGGGAAGTGCCAGAATCCCGTGGGCGCCCAGGGTTGTGACAACCTCGCGATGGATCAGTTGGTCACGATCGGTTGGATGATCAGCCAGCGCGCCCGGATCCACCGCGATCGGGAACAGCACCTGCGGCTGCCTCATGCGGTGATCCCGAGGATGTCGGCCAGCCCATCGTCGAAGAACCCGGTTGGCCATGGATCGAGGAGTTCGCCGCGGGCGCCGAGTCGAAGGCGGCGCAGGGAGGCACCTTCGGCTGCGGTGTTGTCGACGTAGATGACTGCAACGTCATCCGGGCGGAGCTTCCCGCCGCGGATCAGACGCCGCAGGCGAAGAAGGATCGCCTCGGAGTGAGTCTCGACGATGACTTGGTTTCGGCCCATCACCGCAGCAGTCGCGAACAAGTTGCCGAGACGTGCCTGCAAGCGCGGGTGGAGGTGCAACTCCGGCTCCTCGATGCAGATGATCTGCCGCTCGGCATGAACGCACACGTCAATGACCGGCAGAAGCTGGCTCACGCCGTAACCAACCTGGTCGAGGTCGACAGGTGCGCCCGAGCGGACGTCTTTCAGCGTCCACTTCTGCTGGTGCGGATTGCGGAGCTTCCAGAGCGGATCCTCCTCGAACACGTATGGAATCTCGAGCTGAGCCAGCATCTGATTCAAGAGGTCGAACTCGCTGAATCCCGGCCGTCGCGGCTTCCGGTACCCATCGAACCAGCCGGAGTTGAAGGCGCCACTGACGGGGTCGTAGGCCTTGCCCGGGGCGCCGCGATGAGGACCCAGGTAGCGGAGTAGGAAGGCCATCTCGAAGAGTTCTGCTTGCAGCTTCCGGTCGGCGTGTCCGAATAGCTCGGCATCGATGAGCTTCATCTCCCGAGACCACGCCTCGCCATTCTCGCTCTCCTCGACGATGAACGTCGCGAGCTGCGACTCGCCGAAGTCTGCGGGGTGGAAGGGGTCGTGGTCGTCGTCGAAGTTCTCCGGTGTGAACCGCTTACGGGTCACCGATCCCGTATCGAGCGGGCCGAACGATGTGGTGTGGACATCGATCGAACCCACAGGGTTGAGGTCGTACTCGAGCGCGGCATGCGCACGCCGGCCATCCTGAGCTGCGAAGTCGACGCCGAGCACGAGCGGTGATCGCCATTGATAGCCGCTCGGGTCGTCTGGGTCGGGTTCGGAGTAGGTCATCAGGCTGCGCGCGCTCGACTCGCTGAATGCAGCGTCCCACGGACGAAGCGCGTCGAAGCGTCCCGAGTCGACCACCTGCATGAGGAGTCGCAGGGCTTTGATCACCGTTGATTTGCCCGCGGAGTTCGGCCCGTAGATCAGGGTGATCGGAGCAATGGTGATGTCGTGGGCTCCGGCGAACGACCGCAGATTCTCGATGTGGAGCCGCTCAACCAAGGAGCTCGGCGCCGAGACCTGCTTCGGCGGCTGGGCGGCTTCCTCGGGGGCGGCGAGAGCGACCCGGCGCGGCGGTGCGTCCGCCTCATCGTTCGCGAAGGAGGAGAGAATCTCCTCTTCCTCCCGTTTCAGCCGCGCTTGCTCCGCAGCGATGGCATCGCGCTCGCGCTGACGCTGTGCGTCGCGCTTGGCCTTCATCGACCTGGTGTCGATTCCGACCCAGTCTGCGCCGTACTCGACGTTGCTGTGCTGTGCATTTGGGTTGCCCGGCTCGGGGGCCGCGTCTACTAGGCCGTGTTGCTAAATGCTGTTGTGGGGCGGGTGGGCGATCCTTGAGGTGTGTCGCGA
>NZ_JAUF01000116.1:0-1720 GCF_000585455.1 Microbacterium sp. MRS-1 | reverse complement strand
CGCTTCGCTGCTTTAGTGGACAGCGCATAGATCAGACCGTTGCGACGATCGCTGGAATCCAAGTGGCCCGGTGTTGCGTGATGTCGCAGAACCAGAGCCGGTTCGGGGCGTCGGCGCGGAACTGCCGTTTCACGAGATCCTCGTGCGTGGCCGTGTCCGGCTTCCAGCCGCGCCGCTTGCGGCGATGCGAGACGCCAACCAGTCCGTCCAGTCGCATGAGCCGCGCGACGCGCTTGCGGCCCACGTGAACACCCAGGCCCAGCCGCAGCTCTGCGAGCACCCGCGGGGCGCCATAGGTCTCGCGGGAGTCTGAGTGGATGCGACGAATCGTGATCGTCAACTCCGCGTCGGCGACGGACCGCGGTGATGGCATCCGCTCCCGCCATTCGTAGTATCCCGAAGTGGAGACCCCAAGGAACCGGCAGGCCACCGCGACAGGCACACCGTCGGCGGCGAGCTCCTGGACCAGCCGGAACCCTATTTTGGGAGGACGTTCTCCCTGGCGAAGTACGCCGACGCGCGCTTGAGGATCTCGTTCTCCATCTCCAGCACCCGCAACCGGCGCCGCAGCTCGACGAGCTCCTTGTGCTCCTCGCTCGTGACACCGGCCTTGCGGCCGGAATCGACCGCGTCACGGTTCATCCAGTTCCGCAAACACGACTCGCTGATCCCAAGATCACGCGCAGTCTGACCGACAGGGTTTCCCTGGGCAACCAGGTCCAGGGCTCGACGCCGAAACTCCGGCGGGTGGGCAGCAGGCATCTCACGGACTCCTTCCGAGACGATCATCGCCTCAACTCAGGTGTCCGGAAAACCGGGTCAGGCTCCATTTCACCCTCCGCTCTGATCAGACTCATCGTCAAGCCCAGGCCCGCGACGGTCAGGCATCCGTGGGGCGCCAGTGTGGTGAATCAAGACGGGCTTCTTCACCTCGACGGAGGATCGGCGGACAACGCTGCGATCCTGCGGGCCAACGCCACGCTCGGCTATGTCCGCGACGAAGAGTGGGTCACCCTGACTCGCGGCTCAGCGTGAGGCCCGCAGCGCCCGCCGGATCAACGTGACCTGAAGCGGCAGCCGCACCAGCGACACCGCGAACGCGGCCCATGCCTTCGGGGTGCGGCGGCGGGCGGCCCGGCGGCCGAGGTCGATGCTCATCTGCATGTTCGCGGGCCAGACGCCGGCCAGCACCACCGCACTCGCTCGCCCGGCGGCAGCTCGCGTCGACGGCACGACCAGCCCCACCGCGCACGCCAGCTCCGCGATGCCGGATGCGATCACCAGCGGCCGATCCCACCGCCGCAGCGCCCGCGGGATGATCGGCGTGAACACGCCGGGTCGCACGAGGTGGATGACGCCCGACACCGCGAACGGCACCATCACGATCCAGGGAACGGTGGCGGCGGGCTTCTTCGCGCGACGTGGCATCCCGCCATTCTCCCCCGCGCGCCGCCGCCCGGGGCCGCCGCGCGAACAGCTCCGGTGACAGCATGGGCAGATGCTCTCCCCGCAATCCCTGAGCGAGTCCGATCGGCGCCTCGTCGCCGCGTGGGCCGCCGACTGCGCCGACCGCGTGCTCCCTCTCTTCGAACGCGAGGCTCCCGGCGACGATCGCCCGCGTGACGCCATCGCGCGTGCCCGCGCCTACGCGCGCGGCGAGCTCGACTCGGCAGGCGAGATCCGCCGCCGGTTCGTCGCGGGCCGCGCCGCCGCCTCGGTC
>NZ_JAUF01000115.1:0-7756 GCF_000585455.1 Microbacterium sp. MRS-1 | reverse complement strand
AAGCGACGCCCGATGCGGGCGTCGTGGCCGATGGCGTCGGCCAGCTGGGTGACGTCGGCGCCGGTGACCTCGGCGATCTCTGCCATGGCGTTGATGAAGCTGATCTTGGTCGCGAGAAAGGCGTTCGCCGACACCTTGACGAGTTCGGCGGTCGCGTAGTCGGTGACGATGAACGGCGTGCCCTTGGCGACGGAGGGGTGGTAGACCTCACGCAGGACGGATGCCGCGATCTCGCCCTCTTCGCCGGCCGGCACGCCCGCGACGAGGCGGTCGGGGTCCACGGTGTCTTGCACCGCATAGCCCTCGCGGAGGAACTCGGGGTTCCACACGAGCGTGGCGCCCGTCTCCGACACCCGGGGAGCAAGGCTTGCCGCGGTGCCGACAGGGACGGTCGACTTTCCCGCGACGATGTCGCCGGGCGCCAGGTACGGCAGCAGCCCGTCGAACGCCCCGTTGACGTACGTGAGGTCGGCGGCGTAGCTGTCCTTCTGCTGCGGAGTTCCCACACCGACGAAGTGGACCTTCGCGCCCGCGGCCTCAGCCATGTCAGTGGTGAACCGGAGGTTGCCCGCCGCGATGCCCGCGGTCAGGATCTCCTGCAGTCCTGGCTCGAAGAACGGCGCCTCACCCTTGGAGAGCGCATCGATCTTCCGCTGGTCAACGTCGATGCCGACGACCTCATGACCGATCGATGCCATGGCCGCAGCATGCACCGCGCCGAGGTAACCACAACCGATGACGGACAGCTTCATGGGAGCTCCAAGTTGGGGGACGGTGCGCGAGCTGAGGTGAACACGCAAGACTGTTCCTATCAGAGATGCGTATCCGGCTTGTAAACCGGCGGACGTAAGAGAGGTCACGTGACGTTCCTACCGGCCGATACCTATCGCCTCATCGAGGAGTCGATGCCGATCGCCTGCGTCGACTTCGTCCTGGTGCGTGAACGCAACGGACATCGAGAGCTCGGCCTGATCCTCCGCGACTCACCTCATGGCCGGGTGTGGTGCCACCTCGGAGGTCGCATTCAGCGCGGGGAGACGATCGCCGGCGCCATCCGCAGACACAGCCGCGAGACGATCGGCATCGAGCCGACTCTTCCGCTGAATCCGCAGCCGGACTATGTCTACGAGTGGTTCCCGCCCGACCTGACGCCGACCGACGGAACGGTGTCAGGCGACGACCCACGCAAGCACGCGATCGGTCTCTCCTTCGTCCTCGACGTGGAGGGGGCGCCGCGAGCACGCAACGAGGGTCTCGACTTCGACTACTTCGCGCCACGCGCACTGCCCGCAAACCTCTGGCCCGGATGCCGGGAGTTGTTCGCGCTCCTGAAGCTCGCGTCGCTTCCCAATTGATCTTTACCGGGATTGGGCGTAGTTTCATCGCTTGGACGTCGTCGTCCCACCATTCCGGGGGGAATGGTTGTGTGAGCACTCTGGGGGGATGATGCTCGAGCGTGTCAAGAAGCGCATCAACGCGCTGATCTGGGGAATCGAGAGCGTGAACTGCGCCGAGTGCGGTTCCCGTGTGTCGCCTGGGAAGGCTATCTGGAGCGGACGCGATGCGTACTGCTCGATAGCTCACGAGTTCCGCGACCGCGACTTTGTGGGATGGGCGGCGGTGGCTTCGGAGGTACAAGACCGTACGTCCTCTATCCGCAGCGCACCTGCGCCCGCGTATCGTCAGGCGGCGTAATCGCCGTTCCACCAGTCGGCGATGTGGGACATCGCTTCTGCTGCGTGGACGTGGCGTGGGTCGAGGCGGAACCGCTCGAAGCTGTCCTGATCCACGAAGGTCGCATCTTCGACGATCACTCGCCCTTTTCGCGCGTCGAGCGAGAGTTCCACGCGCCACTCGACCACGCCGGGCAGTGAGGCCAGCGATCGCAAACGTTCGATCGCCCCCTCCACCCGGTCGTGGCTGACATCGTCGTGCACACGGAAGAGCACGATATGACGGAACAGCGCGCTACTCGCGGATGCTGTCGACATGGTCGCGATACCAGGCGACGGTGCGCTCCATGCCCTCTTCGAGCGTGATCTTGGCCGTCCATCCCGCCTCGGCGAGTTTGGAGACATCGAGCAGCTTCTGCGGAGTGCCGTCGGGCTTCGAGGTATCCCAGTCGGTCTCCCCCGTGAAACCCGTCACGCCCGCGATCGTCTCGGCGATCTCACGGATCGTGACATCGGAGCCCGTGCCGACGTTCACCTGATCGGGCCCGTCGTAATGCTCGAGCAGGTGCAGGCACGCGTCGGCCATGTCATCGGCGTGCAGGAACTCCCGCCGCGGGGTTCCCGTTCCCCAGTTGGTGACCGATGGCGCACCGGACTTCGCCGCATCGTCATAACGCCGGATGAGCGCGGGAAGCACGTGCGAACCCTTCGGCGAGAAGTTGTCGTTGGGGCCGTAGAGGTTCGTCGGCATCGCACTGATCCAGGGCAGGCCGTACTGGCGGCGCACGGCCTGCGTCTGCAGGATGCCGGCGATCTTCGCGATCGCGTAGGCGTCGTTCGTGGGCTCCAGGTGCCCGGTGAGCAGGGAGTCCTCACGGATCGGCTGCTCGGCGAACTTCGGGTAGATGCACGACGACCCGAGGAAAAGAACGCGCTCGACGTCGTTCGCGAGTGCAGCGTCCAAGACGTTGACCTGGATGCGCATGTTGTCGCTCAAGAAGTCGACCGGGTACGTGGAGTTGGCGAGGATGCCGCCCACCTTTGCCGCTGCCAGGACGACGTACTTCGGCCTGACCTCGCCCATATAGGCGAACACCGCGTCGCGATCTTTGAGGTCGAGCTCAGCCGACGTTTTGCCGACGATGTTCTCGAAGCCGGCCGACTCGAGCCTGCGCACGATCGCAGACCCCACGAGCCCGCGGTGACCCGCGACGTAGAACGTCGCGTCGCGGTCCAACTCACCCGGCGTGTACTCCACGCCGTCAACAGCCGTCGTCACAGGGTCCCCCACGACGCCAGCTTGACGGTGTCGATCCAGTCGGCGCCCTTTTCCAGTGCTTCCACGTCAGCGTCAACCATGAGCTTGGCCAGTTCCTTCCCATCGATCGTGGGAACCCAGCCGAGCTTCTCCGCGGCCTTGGCCGGGTCTCCGATGAGCGCGTCAACCTCGGTGGGGCGCAAGTAGCGCTCGTCGAACTTGACGAACTCCTGCCAGTCCAGGCCCACGTGTCCGAACGCCGTCTCGAGGAAGTCCTTGATCGTGTAGCCGACACCCGTCGCCAGCACGAAGTCTTCCGGCTCGTCGGCCTGCAGCATACGCCACATGCCTTCGACGTACTCGGCGGCGTAGCCCCAGTCACGGATCGACTCGAGGTTGCCGAGGTAGATGTCCTTCTGTACGCCGGCCTTGATGCGGGCGACGGCGCGCGTGACCTTGCGGGTCACGAACGTCTCACCGCGGCGGGGTGACTCGTGGTTGAAGAGGATGCCGTTCACCGCGAACATGTCGTACGCCTCGCGGTAGTTCTTGGTGATCCAGTACGAGTAGAGCTTCGCGACCCCGTACGGCGAGCGTGGGTAGAAGGGCGTCTCCTCGTTCTGAGGCGGCGGGGTCGCGCCGTAGAGCTCGGAGGTGGACGCCTGGTAGAAGCGGGTCGTGATGCCGGAGAGTCGAACCGCCTCAAGCAGACGGATCGTTCCCGTGCCGGTGGTGTCAGCCGTGTGCTCAGGCTCGTCGAACGAGACACGCACGTGTGACTGCGCGGCGAGGTTGTAGACCTCGTCGGGGTTGATCTCGGACATCAGGGTGACCATACGCGCCCCGTCGGAGAGGTCGCCATAATGCAGGAAAAGCTTGGCCTCCGCGTCGTGCGGGTCGACGTAGAGGTGGTCGATGCGGTGTGTATTGAAGGTGGACGCACGGCGGATGAGGCCGTGCACCTCGTATCCCTTCGAGAGCAGCAGCTCCGCGAGGTAAGAGCCGTCCTGGCCCGTGATGCCGGTGATGAGTGCGCGCTTGGTCATGTCTTCCGATCGATGAGAGGGGGGGGCGATCTTCGGGCAGCATACAGAGCGAAGTCGCACGGAGTGTTTCGCGACGTCAACGATTGTTACCACTTGAATGCTTGTGGCCTAGCTCAGGAGTTGAAGCCAGCGATCAACTGCGCGTACAACATCAAGTTGGTTCTCGCGGAACCGGAGTCCGCTTTCCCCGAACGCGGCGCCCTCCGCATCGGTCATGCTCCACACCGCGGCGACGAGGGCAGCAGGATCTCCTGCTGCAATCACCATGCCTGCGCCCGCCGCGTGAATCTCTGAGGCGGTGATTCCACCCAAATCGGTCGCAGCTACCACGGGGCGACCTGAGTTGAAGTACGAGGTGAGCTTGCTGGGCACGGCCATCTCAGCGACTCCGGGCTTCTCGTTCACAAGAAGGATGTCGGCCGCCGCGAGAGCGAGGGGGTAAAGCTCCGCGGACAACGGGTCAACGAACTCAATCGCACTGCAGCCTTCGGCTCGCACCTCAAGCGCCTGCCGCTCAGCCCCATCCCCTACCAACATGAACTTCAAACGAAGCCCGCCCTGCTCTGCTTTTTTGGCGGCATCGATAACGTTGGCAAGTCCTTGCTTCGATCCCATGTTGCCGGTGTGCACGACGAGGCGCTGATCTCGTGGCCACCCGAGAGCGACTCGGGCTTCATCACGGCTGACCGAGGGAGCGGCCGGCAGGTGTGTCCAGTTGCGAATAACCGCAACGCGAGAACCCTCCACAGACAACGACTCAGTAACGTACTTCGCGAATCGTTCGTGAATCACGACGACGGTGTCTGCTCGGCGCATAACCCAACGCTCGACTCGGCGCGTGACGCTGCCGATAGCGCCACCTCCCTGACCCGTCTCGGCAAGCCCGAGCGTGTAGATGTCCTGGACCCACACGAAGACTCGTCGAGTGGGTCGCAGCTTCAGACGCAGCAGAACAACTGCAGCCGCGAACAGAGCCGGCGTGACCACAACCACTCGATCCTCAGCTCTGATACGAGCAAACAGGAGGCGCAACCCAAAGCTGAGCTCCGAAAGAAGACGCCTGACTCCACGCGGCGGTCGCGGGACGTAGTGACGTCGACGATGCACCTCGACACCCTCAACGTTTTCGACCCTGGACCACTGCTCGTAACCCGGCCGGAACTTCCACTCCGGATAATGAGGCTGACCGACGTGCGCAACAACTCGCACGCCGCGCGCTGCGAGCTCAGCCGCCAGCGATCCCGTGTAGGGAGCGTTCCCTGTCGGCTCGGGCGGGTAGTGCAGACTGAGAATGGAGACGCTTGGATGAGTGGTCACCGCCAGCACCATAGCGGCCGATCGTTACGAACGGATGAAATGCATGCCCGCCTCACCCCTTTCTGCAAACCCCGCACCGACGCTTAGGAAGGCCCCTTGTGAGCGTTAGCCTCCTCCTAACGGCGCTTTCGCCGATCGATCGACTTAGCCAGCGGGCCTACAGGTTGGCAGCACGTCGAGCCCTTGTCGCGGCCGGTGTAGCGGTAGAGGGACTGCCCCTCTGGATCAGCCCTCGCACCTACTGGGACGCGCCGCGGTTGGGGTTGATATCTATCGGAGACCGCTGCGTCATCAGTCATGGCGTGACACTTCTCGTCCACGACTTCTCGATGGATCGCGTCGCAGAACGGCTCCTCGGGACAGATGACCGCGAGATGTTTAAAGCTGGGCCGATTACTATCGGCCGCCAGGCCTTCATTGGAATGGGCGCGACTATTCTGCCTGGTGTATCCATCGGGGCAGGAGCAATCGTTGGAGCGGGTTCAGTCGTGACGAAGAACGTCGACACTGACACCGTTGTCGCCGGTAACCCTGCGAGGCATGTCTTCACCACGGCCGAATACTGGGATCGAAGAAGTGGCGATTTCCAATGGCAGCAACGCAGAAGATGATGCGGCTCAACTAATCGTCACGAAAGGCGCGAGATGGAATCCAGTACCTCCTCAGAAATCCGGGTTGTGAATCTGGCAGATGCGCCCGGAGAGCGCGCCGCCTGGGGTCGCCCCCCTTGGGTTGTATATTCCTGGGCCGTGGTGGAGCGACTTCTCGTCACGAACTCGTGGCAGATTAGTTCGCGACTTCGAGTTGCCGCGCTGCGGCTCTTTGGCGCACAGATCGGGGAGGACGTCATTTTTCGCCCTCGGACCAGGGTGAGCTTCCCGTGGAAGCTCACAGTAGGGGATAGAAGCTGGATCGGCGAGGGTGTTTGGATCCACAACCAGGATCAGGTCTTCATCGGCACGGACTGCGTCGTCTCGCAAGAGTGCTTCTTGACAACAGGCAGTCACGCAATCCGAACGGACATGGGTCTAATCACTCGCCCCATTACAATCGACGACGGAGCTTGGGTTACGGCGCGTTGCATTGTATTGGGCGGCGCACACATAGGTACGTCGTCGGTGGTCACTCCGGGAACCGTGGTTAGCAGCATCATCCCGCCGAACACGATCTGGAATGGAGCAGCAGTCAAGGAAAGATTCAGTTGAAGATCGCACACGTCGTGACGCTGGTTACACCGACCGGTGACTTTGGAGGCCCAGTCCGCGTCGCCGTCAATCTAGCGAAGGCGCAGAGCGCGCAGGGGCACGAAGTGACGCTACTCGGCACTTACGCCGGATACAGCGCCCCACCGCGGGACATCGAAGGAGTACCCGCCGTGCTCTTCCCCGCCCGACAGATTCACCATCGCCTGGGTTTCGCAGGAATGATCTCACCGTCGCTCTTGCTGCACCTGGTCAGGTCGAGCAAAGCGTACGATGCTCTTCACATTCACATGACTCGCGATTTGGTGACGCTCCCGACGGCCCTTCTTGCTGCGCTGAATCGCACGGCCTTCGTGGTCCAAACACACGGGATGATCGACAAGACTGCGAGTCGGATGGCGCAAGCGATCGATGCCTTCGCCACGCGCTTCGTATTGCGAAGGGCGCGACGCGTCTTCTTCCTCAACTCGATCGAACATGATGCGCTCCGCGATGCCTTCCCTACGCTCAACATGCGTCTACAACGGCTCAACAATGGGGTTCCGCGGTCCGACCTCCGCGCAAATGTGAGGGAGTGCTCTGAGATCCTGTTTCTCGCGAGATTGCATCAACGAAAACGGCCGCTCGCTTTTGTTCAAGCCGCCAACGAACTCGTGAACGAGTTCCCCTCCGTGCGCTTCACCCTCGTAGGCCCGGACGGTGGCGAAGGCAAGAGAGTCCTCACCGCAATCGAAGGCGGCGGGGCGGACCAGATCACATGGGAAGGGCCCCTTGCGAGTAGTCAGACGCTCGAGCGTATGGCGAAGGCGAGCATCTACGTTCTTCCTTCTATTGATGAGCCCTTTCCGATGTCAGTCCTCGAAGCAATGTCGGTAGGCCTCCCGTGCGTAGTCACGGACACATGTGGTCTCGTCGGCAATCTCCCAACCAATGACTCGCTAGCTGTCGTCGACGACTCGATCGGTGCCCTTGTCAAGCGTCTCCGCCGACTGATTGAAGATGACAGAGAACGCGGTAGGTTGGCTGAAGCCGCGATCGCCGACGCAGAGCAGATGAACATCGACCACATCGCGACCGAAGTTCTGCGGTGTTACAACAGCTAGCGACCAAGTAAGCAGCGGACCACTACTACCGGGACCCTGCCCGCTCTGGCATGGGAAGTTTCCGGTAGTCCTCGAAGGCCTGAGCACGAGGTTGACTAGGCCGTGTTGCTAAATGCTGTTGTGGGGCGGGTGGGCGATCCTTGAGGTGTGTCGCGAG
>NZ_JAUF01000114.1:0-882 GCF_000585455.1 Microbacterium sp. MRS-1 | reverse complement strand
TCGCGTCACCGTTCAAGACTCACCCACCGAGGAGCGGAACCTCTTGATCAACACGCCCTAGCGCCGAGCGGCAGCGCGCGCCTCAGTAGAGACGTTGACAACGAACTGCCACGCTTCCTTGCGGAGCACGGCTTGAAAACCGGGGTCGCGCCACACGCGCAGAGCGCACGCGCCGACTGCAGCAACGAGGTTCGTGCGCATGGCGGGCTGGGATGAACTCTGCAGAGTCATGATTCACCTCCTTCTCGGGTCGGATGCCCGGTCGCACAGCGCCCTCCAGCACTGCGCGCACTGCACTCCCCAGACGCTCGCCCAGCCAGCGAGGTCGAAGTTGCAAAGTCGATCAGCATACGGTGACGTCATCGCGCACCGCAAGTGGCGGTGAGTCGCGGCCAGCAACGGCGGGCGGCTTGACAACACGAACGCGATCCCCATAGCCTGATCAACTTTGCTTCGGGCGACCGACGGTAGAGGCAGCGCGAGAACCGCACGGTCTCGACGGGCAACTCGAGTATCCGAGAGGGGGTGAACATCATGGGGAAGAACTTCCGCGACCAGAACTGCTGGTCTCGTGGGGAGGTGAGTGATGCCCGTCTGCACCAGCACTCCGGCTCTCAGCACGCTTTCGGCGGCTGGGAGAAGGTGAGCAACGGCGACGGATCATTCTGGATGCGCGCAACGCGTCGCTGACTCCCGTCGGCGCTCCGTCCGGTCTCAGGGCAACCTGCCGGGCGGAGCGTCTTCTCGACCGTGGACGCCTGTCCACGGTTCAATGACATTGACGACCGAAAGCAGCAGAGAGGGGCCGGGATGCCGGATCTAGGCCGTGTTGCTAAATCCATTGCAAGGCTGCGGAGAGGCAGAGCCCGGCTGCGTATGAAC
>NZ_JAUF01000113.1:0-4355 GCF_000585455.1 Microbacterium sp. MRS-1 | reverse complement strand
GGCGACACGCCGGTGCGACGCGCGCCCGGGCGGCGTGTCCCCGCGGCCGCCTTGCAGTTCGGGCTATGGGTGGGATGCAGCAGGCGAGCGAAGTCCTGGCCCGGCGGCGGCCGGCGTGCGAGCAGGTCGAAAGTAAGCTCGACGCGTGAGCAGATGGCGGCCGTCCCCCGCGCGATGGACACACCACGCGGCATCCGAGACGCCCCGCTTCTCACCGAGCGTCGAGTCCCGCGCCACCCGCTGGTCGCTGGGATCCGCGCTCGTTGCCGCCGCCACCACCGTGCTCGTCATGGGCGGGGCGCGGATGCCGCTCGGCGGCGGCGAGTCCGTCGGCAGCCTTGCGGCGCTGCTCGCGGCGATCGCGGCCGGTCCGGCGTTCGCCGTCTCGTTCGCGCTCGAACGGCGCCGTGGATATCTCGCCTGGCGCAACAGCCTGCCGCGCGCCAAACGGGCAACCGATCTGATCGCCCTGTCTGCGGCGATGATGATGCTGGCGGCGTTGGTCGTCGTGGCCGTCGCGGAGCTGTTCCAGCTGGGTTTCCGAGGCCTCACGATCGACCCGTTCGGTGCCGCGGCGCTGGTCGCCGCCGCCGTCGGCACGATGACCTACGTCGCGTCGGTCTCGGGGGCACGTGTCACCTCCACGGGCGTGGCCTCGCTCGCCACCCTCGTGCTGTTCATCGGCACGCTGGCGAGCATGGTCAGCGCCTCACAGGGCGATTGGTGGAGGTTCCACTTCTCCGAACTGGGCAACGAGTCGGGCTACGCCGGCTACCAGTTCAACCTCTCGCTCATCACGACCGGCGCCGTCATCACCGCGCTCGCCAACTTCGTCGCCCACGATCTCGAGGTCGGACTCCGCGCGCATGTCGAGACCGCGCAGCGGCGTGCACGGCTGTTCGCCTGGCTGCTCGCCGTGATCGGCCTGTGTTTGATGGTGGCCGGGTTCGTCCCGGACGCCGTCGCTTTCCCTGTGCACGTGGGCGCGGCATCCGGAATGGTCGTCGTCTTCGGCGTGCTCGTCGGATGCCTGCTGACGCTCGTCCCCGGAATCGGCCGCGACATCGCGGTCTTCTCGGTGCTGGTGGTCGCGGGCATCCTCGTCGCCGTCGCCCTCTGGGTACCCGTCGACTACTACAACCTCACCGGGTCGGAGTTCATCATCGCCGGCCTGTTGTTCGCGTGGCTCATGCTCTTCGTGCGCCAGGCGAGGGCGTACGCGGATGCCGCCGCGCCGGCACCTCCCGTTCCCGCGGCAGCGGCTCCGGCCGCCGCGTGAGCGCAGGTGCACCAACTAGCGTGAAGGGGACGAAAGGGTGCGGATGCGTGCAGTGGTGATGGATGCCGTGGGCGAGCCATTGGAGGTGCGCGAGGTCGACGACCCGGTCGCGCCCGTCGGCGGCGTGGTCGTGGAGGTGCGGGCGACCGGCCTGTGCCGCAGCGACTGGCACGCGTGGGTGGGCCACGACGACATCGCCGTACCGCATGTTCCGGGGCATGAGCTCGCCGGAGTGATCGTCGAGACCGGAGCGGGCGTCCAGCGGTTCGCCGTCGGCGACCGGGTGACCGTGCCGTTCGTCTGCGGGTGCGGCACCTGCGAGTGGTGCCGCGCGGGCGACGCGCAGGTGTGCCCCGACCAGCAGCAGCCCGGTTTCACGCACTGGGGCTCGTTCGCCGAGCGCGTCGCGCTGCACGCCGCCGACACCAACCTCGTGCGCATTCCCGACGACGTCTCCTTCGCCGCCGCCGCCTCCCTCGGGTGTCGCTTCGCCACCGCTTTCCGCGCACTCACCGGACGTGCGCGCGTGCAGCCGGGCGAGTGGGTCGTGGTCGTCGGCGCCGGCGGTGTGGGACTCAGCGTCGTCATGATCGCCCGCGCGCTCGGTGCGCACGTGGTGGCCGTCGATCGCAACCGGGCCGCGCTGGACGCGGCATCCGCGCTCGGCGCCGATGCCGTCGTCGTCGCCGACGGGGCGGAGGTGCCCGACGCCGTGCGCCGGATCACCGGGGGAGGCGCGCACGTCTCGATCGACGCGGTGGGCGCGGAGCAGACGGCGGCCGACGCCGTGCTGAGCCTGCGTCGCCGCGGCCGCCACGTGCAGGTCGGGCTGCTTCCGTCGGAGACGGGGTTGTCGGCAATGCCGATGGCCCGCGTGATCGCGTGGGAACTCGACGTGCTCGGCAGCCACGGCATGGCCGCCGTCGACTATCCGGCGATGCTCGAGCTCATCGCCGAGGGACGCCTGCGTCCGCAGGAACTCATCGAGCGCACGATCTCGCTCGCCGAGGCCGCGGCGCTACTGCCCACCTTCGACCGTGCCACGCTTGCCGGTATGACGATGATCGATCCGGGAGTTCTCGCATGAGCGGGACGAAGCGCACCGAGCCGACCTTCCAGCGCAACGCCCTGGCGCCGGCCTTGCTTGCCGCCGCCGTGCTGTTCCTCGCGCCCGTGCTGCTGACGGCGGGCTGGGGGATCGTGGTGCTCTTCGTCGTCGCGATCCTGGCGCTGATCGTCGGCTGGTTCGCCGTGCAGGCGCGTCAATGGGTGTGGGCGGCGGTGTTCGCCGTGATCGCGGTGGCCTGGAACCCCGTCATCCCGTTCGGGTTCGACGGCTTGGTCTGGTCGCTCGTGCAGCCGGCCGCCGCCATCGTGTTCCTCGTCGCGGGCGCGATGATCAAGACCCCGCGGGACTGAGCGCCTCGGCATCCTGCCGCTGCTGGCGCCGGCCCTCTCGGGTGGAGTTACTCCGGCCGTGCGTTCATAACTCCGGAAATCTCGGGCTGTCTGCCGGTTCAGCGCCCCTCCGGGGCTCGCCGTCGCCAAAACTCCGGAGTTGTACACGGATAGATTGACGGGTCTCTTGACACCGACCTCGCGTTCCACAAGCGTTGGCACCGCATGACAGGCTCCGGCAACTGGGTCGATCCCGCGAAGCGGCACCTCCACGGTCCGGGCGCAGCAGCGTTCGGCGCGGACGCACCGAGCTGAGCTCCCGCGGGACGCGTCCACGTCACCCCCGCGGCGGGGCGGCGCTCGTCACGACGGCTGCGGTGCGTCCTCGCGGGTCACGGCAAGCTTCTCGGCCTCCTGTCGTTGCTGCTCCGCGGCGGTGAACGGCGACGTATCGGGCTCGCCACGATAGCGCACCGTCTGCACGACGAAGATCGCGACGCCCAGCAGCACGACGGCGAACGAGGCCCAGATGTTCGCCGGGATGCCGAGGGGCGCATCGCTCGTGGGATCGATGCGGATCGCCTCCAGCCAGCTGCGGCCCAGCCCGTACCAGATGAAGTACGACGCGATGCTGCGGCCCCAGCCGAGACGCACTCTGCGCTCGAGGACGATGATCAGCGCGGCACCGACGAGGTTCCAGATCATCTCGTAGAGGAACAGCGGATGGAACAGCGTGCCCGGCGCGACGCCGGCGGGGAACATCGGCGCGTCGGGGGAGATCTCCAGGCCCCACGGGAGGGTCGTCGGCAGCCCGAACAGTTCCTGATTAAAGTAGTTGCCGAGTCGTCCGATGGCCTGCGCGACCAGCAGGGCCGGCGCGAGCGCGTCGGCGAAGGCGAAGAAGCGGATGCCGGCGCGCCGCGTGGCGATGTAGATGCCGATCGCGCCGCCGATCATCGAGCCGTAGATCGCGTTGCCGCCGTCCCAGATGGCGACGACCGCCCACGGGTTGTCGCCGGGCGCGAAGTAGTCGCCCATGTGCGTGAGCACGTGGTAGATCCGCGCCGCGATGATGCCCAGCGGCACCGTCCACAGCGCGACATCGATCACGGTTCCCGCCGGCACTCCGCGCGCCCGCAGCCGTCGTTCGGTGATGATGACGGCGGCGATGATTCCCGCGATGATGCACAGCGCGTAGACGTGGATCGTCAGCGGGCCGATGTGAAAGCTGGACCAGCTGAGGTCGGGGCTCGGGATACTCAGGTGCACGCCCGACATGATATGCCTGCCGGGTATGAGTTGGCCCGGGGTGCTCGGGGTTCCGTTCCGCGGTGACCGAACTGCAAGGCGTCGACCGCAACACGCGGGGTCAGGCCCGGATGCTGCGGCGTGTCGCTCGGCATCCCTTGCAGTTCGGGTCGGGAATGGGCGTTCCACTGACGCGCGGGGGGCGCGGGGGGAGCGGCGCGATCAGTCGGCGCGCGCGGGCGGCGTCGCTGTTTCCTGCTGGGGCTGCCGGGATCGGCGTATCTCTATCAGGGAGAGGAGCTCGGCCTGCACGAGGTGGCGGAGATCCCCGCCGACCAGCGGCAGGACCCGACCTTCTTCCGCACCCACTAGGCCGTGTTGCTAAATCCATTGCAAGGCTGCGGAGAGGCAGAGCCCGGCTGCGTATGAA
>NZ_JAUF01000112.1:0-10960 GCF_000585455.1 Microbacterium sp. MRS-1 | reverse complement strand
CGTGTCCCCGCGCGCGTGCTACCAGATCGTTACATCCGCGCTACCCGAAGCCCCGTCTTAACACGGTGACATCGCCGGACGTGCGATGCGGCTCATCGCCGACGGCGTCGTCGAGCGTGAGGGCGTTCCGGGGCTCGCGCGCCGCCTCGGCTACTCGGCCCGCCACCTCGCGCGCCTGCTGACCGCCGAGCTCGGCGCTGGCCCCCTCGCCCTCGCCCGCGCTCAGCGGGCCCACACCGCGCGGATGCTCCTCGTATCCACCGACCTGCCGGCCGCGGACGTCGCCTTCTCCGCCGGATTCGCGAGCGTCCGTCAGTTCAACGACACGGTGCGCGAGGTGTTCGGCCTCTCGCCGAGCGATCTGCGTGCGCGCCGACCGGCGGCGGCGCGCACGGTGAGCGCCCCGGCCGCCGGGACGATCGATCTCGTCCTGCCCTACCGTGCGCCCTTCGACGCCGCCGGGTTGTTCGCCTGGATGCGCGCCCGCGCCGTCGCGGGCGTCGAAGATGCCGGTGCCGACTCCTTCGCCCGCGTCCTGCGTCTGCCCGGCGGTCCGGTGTGGTTCGCGATCCGGCTCGACGGGGCTGGGAAGCTGCGGCTGAGCGCCCGGTTGACCCACCTCGGCGATCTTCCTGTGCTGGTGAGCCGCGTACGGCGGCTGTTCGACCTCGACGCCGACCCGACGGCGGTGGATGCCGCGTTGTCGGCGCATCCTGCCGTCGCGCCGCTGGTCGCCGCGACCGGCGGCATCCGGGTGCCCGGCGCCGCCGACCCGCACGAGATGCTCATCCGCGCGATGATCGGTCAGCAGATCACGGTCGCCGCAGCACGTACGGCCCTGACCGCCCTGACCGACGCGCTGGGGGAGCGCGTGGCGTCGCACGACGGCCTGGACCGCCTGTTCCCCACGATGGCCGCCATCGCCGCGCACGGCGCCGAGGTGCTGCGCGGCCCTGCCGCGCGCATCCGTGCGGTCACCGGCGCGGCCGCGGCGCTCGCCTCCGGCGAGCTCGACCTGGGGCCGGGTGATGACAGTCTCGCGCAGCGCGCGGCCCTGCTGGCGCTGCCGGGTATCGGCCCCTGGACCGCCGACTACGTGCGCATGCGTGTGCTCGGCGACCCCGACATCACCCTGCCCGGCGACGTCGCCGTCCGCGCCGGAGCGGCAGCGGCGAGCATCCCCGCCGACCCGCGCGGGTACGAGGCGTGGGCCGTCCGTGCCGCGCCCTGGCGCAGCTATCTCACCGCCCACCTCTGGCGCGCCGCGCCGACCACGGCGATCCGTGCCCCCCGCGCACGCACCGCACCCCGCGAACGGAGCCCTCGATGACCGCGACCATCCAGACGATCCCCACTGTCGACGGCCCCTTCACGCTGCTCACCGATGACCGGGGACGCGTGCTCGCGAGCGGCTGGAGCGCCGACCCCGCCGCCATCCTCGGCCGGATCGCCCTCGCCGCCGCGGACATCCGCGAGGGGGAGACGGATGCCGCGTCCGCCGTGGACGCGTACTACGCGGGAGACCTGACGGCGATCGACACGGTCGCCGTCGCCCAGACCGGCACCGCTCTGCAACTCGAAGGGTGGGCGGCGTTGCGCCGCATCGCTGCGGGTCATCCCCTCACGTACGCCGAGTTCGCCGCCGCGCTGGGACGGCCCGCGGCCGTGCGCGCCGCGGCATCCATCTGCGCCCGCAACGCCCCGGCCCTGTTCGTGCCGTGCCATCGGGTGCTCCGCACGGGCGGTGGCCTCGGCGGTTTCGCCTGGGGTCTCGACGTGAAGCGCGCGCTGCTCGCGCGGGAGTCGGTCGCGCGCGCCTGAGGCGCCGCTGTGAAAAACCCTTGCCCCCGGTGAACGCGGCGGCATAGGCTGGAGGGCTGTCGCGCCCGTGCGGAAACCGCGTGGGCCGCAGTCCCCGTTCACCGACTCTCTGGAGGAAGCCATGTCCACGGCCATCGTCACCACGAAGCCCGCCTTCCTCCGTCCGTCGAACGCCGCCCCGGCCGCGTTCGAGGCCGCCGGAATCGGTCGGGGATAACGCGCCGCGCGTCCTCCTTCGGCGGCATCGTCCCGCCGCGCGTTACCTCCGACAGGGCCCGTCCGTCCTGCCGCGCCTTCGTGCGCCCACCCGTCACCTTTCGCCGGCCGCGTGACCCCGGCATCCGTTCCACCCCTCCGCAAGGATCATGACCTCCTCTTCTTCGCCCTCCGAGCTCGCCCCTCCCGTCGAACGCCTGTCGACGGTGCGCGCGCTCGCACGCCTGTACCCCTTCGCCCGATCCGTCCTGCCCCGCCTCGTGGCGGGCGCCGTCAGCGCGCTCGTGGCGAGCCTGCTCGCCCTCTCGATCCCGCTCGTGCTCGAAGTGCTCGTGCAGGGCCCGATCGCCGCGGGAGCGAGCGCCACCGGCGATCGCAACCAGCTCGTGTGGGGCGCCGCTCTCATCCTGGTGCTCGGCCTGCTCGAAGCCGTCATGGTGTGGCTGCGGCGCTGGTTCGTACTGGCACCGTCGACCAAGGTCGAGTACGACCTGCGCACGAGCTTCTACCAACGCCTTCAGCGCCTGCCGGTCGCGTTCCACGACCGCTGGCAGTCGGGACAGCTGCTCTCGCGCATGATGCAGGACATCAGCATGCTGCGGCGCTGGATGGCCTTCGGCATCGTCCTGCTCGTCGTCAACCTGCTGACGATCCTCGTGGGGATGGCGCTGCTGTTCCGTTGGCACTGGGCGCTCGGCGTCACCTTCCTGGTCGTCTGCGCCCCGCTCTGGTACGCCGGCTACCGGTTCGAGAAGACCTACGGCACGCTCGCCCGCCAGAGCCAGGACCAGGCCGGAGACCTCGCGACCAGCGTGGAGGAGAGCGTCCACGGCATCCGCGTGCTGAAGGCGTTCGGGCGCGGAAAGCACGCCCTCCTCAAGTTCACCCGTCAGGCCGAGACCCTCCGCGAGACCGAGCTGAGCAAAGCGCGCGCCGTCGGCTGGATCTGGTTCTGGCTCGTATTGCTGCCCGAGATCGCGTTCGCGCTGTGCCTCGGCGTCGGCATCGTGCTGCAGCAGCTCGGCCAGCTCGGCATCGCCGAGCTCGTCGCGTTCTTCGCGATGGCCACCGTGCTGCGCTGGCCGATGGAGTCGATCGGCTTCCTCTTCTCGTTCCTGCTCGACGCCCGCACCGCGAGCGACCGCATCTTCGAGGTGTTCGACGAGGAGAACACGATCACCGATCCCGCCGCGCCCGTCGTGCTGGGCGCATCGCGCGGCGCACTCGCGTTCGAGGGTGTGCACTTCCGCTATCAGGATGCCGCGGCGCGGGAGCGGGATCTGCTCGACGGCATCGATCTCACGCTCGTGCCGGGCGAGACCATGGCGCTCGTGGGGCTCACCGGATCGGGCAAGACGACCTTGACCACCCTGCCCGCTCGCCTGTACGACGTCACCGCAGGGCGCGTGACGATCGATGGCGTGGACGTCCGCGACCTCACCCTGAAAGAGCTGCGCACCCACGTCGGCATGGCCTTCGAGGACTCGACACTGTTCTCCCAGACCGTGCGCGAGAACGTGCTGCTGGGTCGTGAAGACCTGGCGCCGGGCAGCGCGCAGGCCGAGGCGGTGCTGCGTGAGGCGCTCGCCGTCGCGCAGGCCGGTTTCGTGGACGAGCTGCCCGACGGCGTCGACACGATCATCGGCGAAGAGGGGCTCTCGCTCTCGGGCGGCCAGCGCCAGCGCCTCGCGCTGGCCCGTGCGATCGCGGTCCGTCCGGCCGTGCTCGTGCTCGACGACCCGCTGTCGGCGCTCGACGTCGACACCGAGGCGCTCGTGGAGGACGCCCTGCGCGACGTGATGGCCGACACGACGACCCTCGTCATCGCGCACCGACCCTCGACGGTCACCCTCGCCGACCGGGTGGCGCTGCTCGAAGAGGGGCGTATCACCGCCGTCGGCACCCACACCGAGCTGCTGCGCACCAGCGAGCACTACCGGCACGTCATCTCGAGCCTCGAGGATGCCGAAGCACAAGAGAACACCCGCCTGCGGGAGACGGAGGTGAACCTGTGAGTACGGCATCCGTCGCCGGAACCACCGGTGAAGACCGCTCGGACTACACGCGCGACGAATCGCGCTCCATCCGGCAGCGTTCGCTGCGGCTGCTCGGATCGCTCGTCGATCCGCTGCGGTGGCAGCTCGTGCTGGCCCTCGTCGTGCTGGTGATCTCCACCGCGCTGCGCGTGGCCGGCCCCGCTCTGATCGCCTACGGCCTCAACACGGCGCTTCCGCAAGCCCTGCAGGATGCCGACTGGATGCCCACCATCGTCATCGTCGTCGTGTACCTCCTCGCCGGCGTCGGCGGTGCCGCGCTCATCGGCTGGTATGCGGTCGTGGCCGCGCGGCTGACGCAGGCTGTCATGCTTGACCTGCGCACCCGCATCTTCCTGCACACGCAGCGACTGAGCCTCGAGTTCCACGAGTCGTACACGTCGGGGCGCATCATCTCGCGTCAGACGAGCGACCTCGACTCCATCCGCGAGCTGCTCGACGGGGGCCTGAACGAGCTGGTCTCGGGC
Organism: Microbacterium sp. MRS-1; assembly: GCF_000585455.1. Lineage (NCBI taxonomy): Bacteria > Bacillati > Actinomycetota > Actinomycetes > Micrococcales > Microbacteriaceae > Microbacterium > Microbacterium sp. MRS-1. Next base: position 6,402 of record NZ_JAUF01000112.1, on the reverse strand, counting down.
GTGCTCTACGGGGCGTTCACCCTGATCGCGCTGCTGCTGCTGGACTGGCAGTCGGGTGTCATCCTCGCGATCGCCGGCATCCCGCTGTACCTGCTGATGCGCTGGTTCTACCGCAACTCGCAGCGCGCGTACCGCGAGTCGCGAGTGGTCAGCGCGAAGGTCATCGTCAAGTTCGTCGAGACGATGACCGGCATCCGCGCCGTGAAGGCCTTCCGCAAGGAGCCGCGCAACGACGAGGAGTTCGGCGAGCTGTCGGGTCAGTACCGCGACGTCAACATGCGCTCGCTGCGCCTGTTCGGAGCGTTCGAGCCGGGCATGATGGCGGTCTCCGCGTTCGCCGTGGCCGGTGTGCTGCTCTGGGGCGGTCTGCGGGTGGTCGACGGGGCGCTGCCGGTGGGAACGCTGCTGGCCGCCGTGCTGTACGTGCGGAACTTCTTCTCGCCCCTTCAGGAAGTGGCGATGTTCCTGAACTCGTACCAGTCGGCGACCGCCGCCCTCGAGAAGGTCTCGGGGGTGCTGGAGGAGCAGCCCACCGTTCCCGACCCGGCACGTCCGGTCGACCTGTGGAAGGCCACGGGACACGTCGAGTTCCGAGACGTCGTCTTCGGGTACTCCGACGAGCGCACGATCCTGCCGCACTTCTCGCTCGACATCCCCGCCGGTCAGACGATCGCCCTGGTGGGGACGACGGGCGCCGGCAAGTCGACGCTCGCCAAGCTCGTGTCGCGGTTCTACGACCCGTCGCGCGGCGCCGTGACACTCGATGGCGTCGATCTGCGGGAGCTGCACCCCAAGGACCTCCGCCGCGCCATCGTGATGGTCACGCAGGAGGCGTACTTGTTCAGCGGCACGGTCGCCGACAACATCGCGCTCGGAAAGCCCGACGCGACGTTCGAGGAGATCCGCGCCGCTGCCCGGGCCGTCGGCGCGGACACCTTCATCGAGCGGCTGCCGGACGGGTACGACACCGACGTGAACAAGCGCGGCGGTCGCGTGTCGGCAGGACAGCGTCAGCTGATCTCCTTCGCCCGCGCCTTCCTCGCCGACCCCGCCGTTCTCATCCTCGATGAGGCGACGGCGTCGCTGGACATCCCCAGCGAGAGGCAGATCCAGGTGGCGCTGCAGACGCTGCTGGCCGACCGCACCGCGATCATCATCGCGCACCGGCTGTCGACCGTGTCGATCGCCGACCGCGTGCTGGTGATGGAGCACGGCCGCATCATCGAGGACGACGCCCCCGCCAGCCTCATCGCCGGAACGGGCAAGTTCGCGCAGCTGCACAGTGCGTGGAAGCAGTCGCTCGTCTGACGCTGCCGACGCGGCCATCTCCGCAACCGCAGATTCGATCACGATAGAGCGCGCGGCGTCGCCGACGCAAGAGTTTTGTCGAGATTGGCAACAAACAGGATCGTCGGGCGGTTCCCTGGCGCCCGGCTCGGCTGTTCCTACAGACGGACTTCGGCGACGACCTCGCCGAACTCGGTCTCGCCGACGGGGGTGAACCCGACCCTGCGGAAGAACGCATCGGGGCCGCCCTGCCCCTCCTCGTAGATCACGTGGACGTGGTCCATGCCGCGGCTGCGGGCCTCTTCCAGGAGCTGCTCGACGGCGAACCGGCCGACCCCGCGGCCCTGGTCGTCGGCGTCGACGTTGATGCGCCACAGCACGGAGCGGAAGTGCTCGTGCAGGGCGTCGGGATCGAAGTTCGCGCTCACGAAACCGACGACCTCGTCACCGTCGAGCACCACGCGCTGCCACGCGGTGCTGGGGTTTGCCACCGTGCCGGCGACGGCATAGCTGGTGGGGGCGAGATACTGCTCCTGCCCCGGTTTGAGCGACATCGTGTTGACGGCGACGATCGTCGCGGCGGACAGTTCCTCGAGGCGCAGCTCGGTCATGCCCTCAGGCTACCCCGGGCGAAAGCGCGGGGGCACCCTCCGAATGGTGAGAAAACCCCCAGCGCTGCGCGTGCGCAAGAGGATGCCGAGGAGCGGGGCGAGAATTATCTTGACGTCAAGATAGTTTCCGTCGATGCGATAGCCTGGAGGCGACCCCGCGACGCTCACCACGACGCCCACGACGACGCTCACGACGGAGAGATCACACGTGCCCGAGTCCACCATCATCTACACCCACACCGACGAAGCGCCTGCCCTGGCGACGGCATCGTTCCTGCCGATCGTGAAGGCCTTCGCCGGGCAGGCGGGCGTCGAGATCGACACCCGCGACATCTCGCTGGCCGGCCGCATCCTCGCCGCTTTCCCGCAGCGCCTCGCGCCCGAGCAGCAGGTCGGCGACGCCCTGGCCGAGCTCGGTGGACTCGCCACCCTTCCCGAGGCCAACATCATCAAGCTGCCGAACATCTCGGCATCCATCCCGCAGATGAAGGCCGCGATCGCGGAACTGCAGTCGCAGGGCTACGACATCCCCGACTATCCCGACGACGCGTCCACGGTCGAGGAGAAGGACATCCGCGCCCGCTACGACCGCATCAAGGGCTCCGCGGTGAACCCCGTGCTGCGCGAGGGCAACAGCGACCGCCGCGCACCGCTCGCGGTCAAGAACTACGCCAAGAAGCACCCGCACCGCAACAAGCCCTTTGCGGCCGGGTCCAAGACCCGCGTCGCCACCATGGGGCACGACGACTTCAAGAGCAACGAGAAGAGCTGGATCGCCGCGCACGACGACGTCCTGAGCATCCGTCACACCGCCGCCGACGGCACGGTCACGGTTCTCAAGGAGGGGCTGAAGGTCCTGCCGCGCGAGGTCGTCGACGCCACGTTCCTCTCGGCGAAGGCGCTCGACGCGTTCCTCGCCGACACGATCGCGCAGGCCAAGGCGGAGGACGTGCTGTACTCCGTGCACCTGAAGGCCACGATGATGAAGGTCAGCGACCCGATCATCTTCGGCCACGTCGTCCGCGCGTTCTTCGCCGACGTCTTCGACGCGTACGGAGAGCAGCTCGCCGCGGCGGGTCTCAACGGCAACAACGGACTCGGCTCGATCCTCGCCGGTCTCGGCGAGCTCGCCGACGGCGAGGCGATCTCCGCCCGCATCGCACAGGACCTCGAGACCGGCCCCCGCCTCAGCTACGTCAACAGCGACAAGGGCATCACGAACCTGCACGTGCCCTCCGACGTCATCGTCGACGCCTCGATGCCGGCGCTCGTTCGCAACGGCGGCAAGCTGTGGGGCGCCGACGGCGCCGAGGACGACACCATCGCGGTCATTCCCGACTCGTCGTACGCCGGCGTCTACCAGGCCGTGATCGACGACGTCATCGCCAACGGCCCCCTCGACCCGGCGACGATCGGCACGGTGCCGAACGTCGGCCTCATGGCCCAGGCCGCCGAGGAGTACGGCAGCCACGACAAGACCTTCGAGATCCCGGCCGACGGTGTCGTCGAAGTGCTCGACTCCGCCGGCACGGTGCTCATCGAGCACCACGTCGAGAAGGGTGACATCTGGCGGGCGACCCAGGCCAAGCACATCGCGATCATGGACTGGGTGCGCCTCGCCGTCACGCGGGCCCGCGCGACCGGCGTTCCCGCCGTCTTCTGGCTCGACGTCAACCGCGCCCACGACGCCCAGCTCATCGGCAAGGTGCACCAGGCGCTCGCGACGCTCGACACCGGCGACATCACGATCGTGATCCTCCCGCCCGAGGAGGCGACGCGGTACACGCTGGCGCGCCTGCGCAAGGGTGAGGACACCATCTCAGTCACCGGCAACGTGCTCCGCGACTACCTCACCGACCTCTTCCCGATCCTCGAGGTCGGCACGTCGGCGAAGATGCTCTCGATCGTCCCGCTCCTGGCCGGCGGCGGCCTCTTCGAGACGGGCGCGGGCGGTTCCGCGCCGAAGCATGTGCAGCAGCTGCTCGAGGAGGACTACCTGCGATGGGACTCGCTCGGCGAGTTCTTCGCGCTGGCGGCATCCTTGGAGCACCTCACCGAGTTCACCGGCAACGCGAAGGCCAAGATCCTCGCCGACACGCTGGATGCCGCGACCGGCACCTTCCTCGAGGAGGACCGCTCGCCCGGCCGCTCGCTCGGAACGATCGACAACCGCGGCAGCCATTTCTACCTCGGCCTCTACTGGGCTCAGGAGCTGGCCCGCCAGACGGCGGACGCCGACCTCGCCGCCGCGTTCGCGCCGGTGGCGGAGAAGCTGGCGGCCGCGGAGCAGCAGATCGTGGCAGAGCTGAACGGCGTGCAGGGACACCCGGTCGACATCGGCGGGTACTACCACCCCGACGTGGCCAAGGTCGCCGCGGTGATGCGCCCCTCCGGGACGCTCAACGCGGTCATCGACGCGCTCTGATCCACAGGCGAATACGAGAAGACGGCCCGGGGTGGTACCCGGGCCGTTCTCGTTGCGGCGTGCGCGGCGAGCCGAAACGCGTCGCGAGCGTCAGTCGTGGATCCAGACGTCGACTCCCGTCGGCGACCAGTCGTAGATCTGCTTTGCGCGGTAGTTCGGCATGCCCACGCAGCCGTGGCTCTGCGGCGTGCCGAAGTTGTTGTGCCAGTAGACCCCGTGGAACGCCTCATCGCCGTTGAAGTACATGACCCACTCGACGTTGGGCACGTCGTAGTTCCAGTACGGGTTGTTCGGATCGGTGCTCGTCATCGTCTGCGAGCGGATGTGGCTGTTGATGCGGAAATGGCCCGTGTACGTCGGAGACTGCGCGACGCCGCTGGAGATCGGCCACGAGTCGACGACGCCGCCGTTCTCCTTCAGATACAGCATCTGCTCGCTGAGGTTCACCTCGAGCAGGCGCTGCAGCGTGACGGTGGATGCCGGGGTCAAGGTCACCGGCAGGACGAAAGCGGCCCTGCCTGCCGTCAGCTGCGCGGCGAACTCCTTCGCCACCGCGCTCGTGTCGCCGAGCGTGCGGCCATCGGCGCCGGGGACGCTGGTCTCGAGCACCGTTCCGTCGGAGTTGGTGATGACGGTGCCGTTGGCGGGGGCGCGGTTGACGGCCGCGGGCAGTGCATCGACGGAAGCCTGGATCTTGGCGGCATCCGCGCTGATGGAGAACGTTCCCGATGCGTCGGGCGTGATCTTCAGCCACGACGCGGCCGTGGCCGGGTCGACCGGCACGGTGCGCTCCTCGCCGACGTAGAAGCCGATCGTCTGCAGCATGGCGTTGAGCTGATCGGCTGCCGACTGGGCTCGTTCGCTCGTCGCTGGCGCGGCGACCGGCACGCTCGCGGCCGAGACCGTGACGGTGCTCTTTCCCGCGACGAAGGCGTCGTGCACCGCGGCGGCGATCGCGTCGAGGTCGAGTCCGGTGCCGGCCACCGCCGGCGTCACGGTGTACGCGGTGCCGGTGAACGACACCTGCGCGGGCACGGGGGCGGTGAAGGCCGAGGGCAATGCCGCACGCAGGGCGGCCTCTGCGCGGTCGGCGTCCAGCGTGACGGGGGCGTCGAGCCCGTCGCCGAACCACTGGGTCACGTTCCACATCGGCCGCGCAGCGAACGCGCGGTCCGCGAGGCCGTGGGCATCGACGGTGGCGCCCAGCTGTGCGGCCGTGACGGTCGGTCCTCCTTCGCCGAGAACCACGGTGGTCGCGCCCAGCCGCTGAGAGATCGCGTCGGTGGCTGCTCCCGCCGTGAGGAAGCCGACGGGAACGCCCGCGATCGCGGTGCCGGGGGCGATGAGGACGAGTGAGGCCGTAACGGCGCCTGCGGCGACGACGGCCGCGGGAACGCCGATCCACAGCCAGAGGCGCTTCTTCTTGCGCGGCGGTTCCGCGGGTGCCCACTGCAGCGGCGGGACCTGCGCGGGGGCAACGGCGGCGTCGTCGATCGTCTCGATCGGGCCGTCGAGCACGGCGGTCGCGGCGGTCGGAGGGCTCGCCGAGGAGGCGTCGGGCGAACCCTCTGCCTCTCGTTCGGTTGCAGGATCGGTCACCTAAACACCCCCGTGTTCTGCGCGGCCGCGCCCTCCCATGGTACGGGATGCGCCTCGTTCGCCGTCAGAGGCCGCCATCGGGGTGCGCCCGCGCTCCTGTCGAGGATCAGGAAGCGGGACAGGCGGCGGCGAACGCGCTCAGTGCCGACTGGATCTGCGCGGCGGCGCTCTGCAGCGACGCCAGGCGGGAGAGGTCGCCGCCCGCGATGGCGGACAGGTCGGCGGATGCCGTCGTGAAGCCCGATCGCAGCGGCGGCAGCAGATCGGCGACGCTGCGGTTGCCCACCGCTTGCGCGGCGTCGTCGAGGCGGGCGGCGACCTCGTCGAAGGCCGTCACCGCCGACGACGGGTCGCCGGGGTCGAGGCGTTGCACCTGGGCGGCGGCGTCCTGGACACTCGCGCGGACCGTCTCGCACGCCTGGCTCGTCGTCTGGGTGTCGCCGCCCGACGGCGCGGGGCCCGTCCCGCCGTCGGCGGCGC
>NZ_JAUF01000111.1:0-1118 GCF_000585455.1 Microbacterium sp. MRS-1 | reverse complement strand
ACTCCTCGAGAGCACTCCCGCGCCCTCTTGACACCGATAGGAGCATCTCCATGGCGGCGTTGTCGCCGCTCGACCCGACTCTTCCCATGCTCCCGACCATGCGGTGTCGGCTGAGGGCGCGGAGCATCTTCCGGCTGCGGAATTGAGATCCCCTGTCCGAATGCACGACGCAGCCGGCGACGTCGCCGCGCATCAGGGCGGCGTTCTCGAGCGCCTGGACGACCAGACGGGACTTCATCCTCGAGTCGATCGAGTACCCCACGATCCGGCCGGAGTAGACGTCCTTGATCGCGCAGAGGTAGAGCTTGCCCTCGGCGGTCTTGTGCTCGGTGATATCCGTCAACCAGAGCTGGTTCGGGGCGTCGGCGGTGAACACGTGCCGGGTTCGGCCGTGCTCGTCGATGACGGCGCAGCGGTCGTCGTGGACGGGCGGGCCGGGCCGGCGGGCCTTGCTCCGCTTGGGCTTGCCGAACGCGCTGAACCAGCCGTTGCTGGAGGCGATCCGCCACGCGGTCCGGTCCGCCATCGCCTCCCCGTTGTCGCGGGCCTCGTCGGCGAGGAGCCGATGGCCGAACTCGGGGTCGTCCTGGTGGGCGTCGAACAGCGCGTTCGCGCGATACGCCTCGACCACCTCACTTGGGGTGATGGGGTTCGTCAGCCACCGGTAGTAGGGCTGGCGGGAGAGCTTGAGCACCCGACACGTCACCGTCACAGGGATCCCTGCGTCGGCGAGCTCGCTCACGAGCGGGTAGAGCCTTTTCCCGGCAGGTTCGCCTGCGACAGATACGCCGCCGCGCGGCGGAGGACCTCGTTCTCCTGCTCGAGCAGACGGTTCCGCTTCTTCAGCTCACGGATCTCCGCCGCCTCGGTCCGGGACTGGCCGGGCTTCGCACCTGCGTCGATGTCGGCGCGACGCATCCACTTCTGCAGCGTCATCGGGTGAACACCGAAGTCTTTCGCGATCTGCTCGATCGTCACTCCGGGCTCACGGTTACTCGCGACGCGCACGACGTCGTCACGGAACTCGGACGGGTAGGGCTTGGGCACAGCAACATCCTTCCAGGCCCACCCCCGCGGGCAAGCCAGATCAGATGTCACCTATTCGTGCAGCAGTCCCG
>NZ_JAUF01000110.1:0-2871 GCF_000585455.1 Microbacterium sp. MRS-1 | reverse complement strand
CCCGCCGAACCTCACCCGGCGAGCCTCACCCCCACCGAATGTCCGAAGAGCCGCATTGGGGCATCTCGGGCACGGAGCTGGCCTGCGGCACGTTCTTCAAACGCAGCAACGACACCACCTGCGATGGCGGCAACGGCGGATTCAACTGGAAAGAGTCTGGCATGAGCGGGGACGCGAAGAAGGCGGCGTTCCAGAGCTTCATCAAGTCCCAGGTGTATGGCGGCGCAACTCCGTCATTGAGCGGCGCGGCAAACTTCATCTATTACCGAGATACCTTCGCGAATGGTTGCGCTTACGGCGCAACTCCGTTGACGAGCAACCCTGGAGGATCACAGGTTTACGAGATCGCATCTGTCGCCACCACGGGCGCTGTTTCCAGTGTCTACTACGTAGGCGACCAGAAAGGCAGCACGAAGCGGTGGGCAACTACGAATCCCAATGCGGAGAAGACCTGTGACGAGCTCGCTGCGCTCGTAGAGCCGGGATCGAGTTACGCGAACGAATACAAGGCGTGGGCAAGAGACAACCCTGAAGAAGTCACCTCATCTCCCGGTGCCACTGGCGAGACAGGAGAGGACACGGCCACTTCGTGCATCATCGACGGCGTCGGCTGGATCATCTGCTCGGCCGCGATCTTCCTCGCCAACGTTACCGATTCCATCTATGGAATGGTTGCGAACATTCTTGAGGTTCCACCGATCAACGTCGATGTGGATGACGGTTCGAATGGCGCCTACAACGCATGGAATATCATGCGCCAGCTTGCCAACGTGGTGTTCGTGATCGCCTTCCTGGTCATCATCTATTCGCAACTCACCAGCACCGGCGTTTCGAACTATGGCGTCAAGAAGCTGCTTCCCCGACTCATGGTCGTTGCCGTCCTCGTGAACGTGTCGTATTGGATCGGCGCTATCGCCGTCGACGTCTCCAACATCATCGGGCACGGCATCTACGACATTTTCGCGTCCGTGAAGAACCGCATGAACATTGGCATCAGCGAGAACTGGGGCAACATCATCGTCGGCCTCCTCGCCGGTCAAGCGCTGGCCGTCCAAGGGGGCACCCTGGTTATTGGTTCGGCCGCCGTTCTCGGGTTCGCCGCCTGGGCGGCGGGATCGAGTGGCATCCTCGCCGTCGTGCTGACAGTCCTGCCGATGCTGCTGCTGGCCGTGCTCGCGGTGTTCGTCGTCGCCTTCCTGCTCATCGCCCGGCAGGCCATCGTCATCATCCTGATCATGATCTCGCCGCTCGCGTTCGTCGCGATGCTGTTCCCGAACACCGAGAAGTACTACAAGAAGTGGCTCGAGCTGTTGATGACGATGCTCACCATGTTCCCGTTGGTGTCGTTCGTCTTTGGCGGTGCCCAGGTTGCAGGACTTGCCATCCTCTCGACGGCTGAGGGCGCGACCGATCCGGTTGCTGCTGGACTTGCGATCATCGTCGGCCAGCTGGTGATGGTGCTGCCGTTCTTCTTCCTCTTCACCCTCATCGGCAAGTTCAGCGGCTCGCAGCTGGGTGCGTTGGCCGGCAAGCTCCGCGCGTCGGGCATGAAGGCGATCAACGGCGTCCGCAAGTACTCCGATCCGCTCGCAGACCGCAAGCGCAAGCTGGCCATGAGCCGCCTCCAGTCCGGGCAGATCACGCGTCGATACAACCGTCGCGGCCAAGAGACCACATTGAGCAAGCTCAGCGGTTCGGCTGGAGGACTGGTCGGCGGTGTCCTCAACACCTTCGGCGCGTCGAAGCACGCGGACGAAGTGCATACGAAGGCAAACGAGATGGATGTCCAGCGTGGCTACGCGAATACCGCCGCTGGGCAGGCTGCTGATGCTGCGCTGCGCACCGCGACACTCCAGGATGCGATCGACGAAAAGGCCAGGGAGACCAACTTCGAAGCGACTGCTCCGCTGGATCTGAAGCTCAAGGCGAAGCTCGCTGATGAGCAGCTGAAGGTCGAGAAGGCCCAGACCAATCAGGTGGCGGTCGAGGCGGCGACGCTCATGGCTCAGGCCGCGAACGAATCAGACCCTGTCAAGAAGGCGCAACTCGAGTACCGCGCGAGTCTACGAGCTGGCGGCGACCTGTCGATCGCTCACGACCTCCACGCGGCTCACACCGATGCTGCGCTGGCAAGCGAAGCAACGAACGTTGCCGGACGCCTGCAGCAGCAGGAGTATGCAAGGCAGGTGCAGACCGATCCGGCGTTGCTCAGCCGCGCGACAGGCATCGGTGGGGCGGCGGCGCAGAGCCGTGTACTCGCATCTACGCAGCACACCCTGCAGAAGGCCGTTGCTGACGATGTAGAAGCTGAACGCTCGTCTGTAGCGAATATGACGGACGTCACTGCGCTCAAAGCCGAGTTCAACGCGCGAGACGCTTCGGGCGCGCACATTGCGTCTGCTGCGCGCCGGGCCGCCCTCGCTGAACGGGCGATCACGATCGGAGATCCTGCGGATTACCACGACATAGTCGACAGCATCGGCGCGACAACCGGCAATGACGCCGAAACCAACGTCATGCGGCAGACAGTGGCAAGAGCTGTCGCCGCCGATAGCCAACTCTTCAAGGCTGGGGATATTGACGCCATTGCGACCGGCACGTTGGCCACCCGAACGGGCGCACCGAATACCGTGGCGCTCACCGTGCGCGAGAACGTCGAAAAGGGCGTGCTGTCCGCAGAAAAGACGGTTGGCGCCAGCAACGGCGACCTCAAGTTCGCCCACGCAAATGCCAGCCCGAAGGGTCAGCAGATGCTTCGTGATGCAGCTCTCGAAGTGAAGGGTAATGACACGCTCCGAGGCAAGATCAAGCACAATGCGGGCTCTTCGGACATTCGGTGGGGGTGAGGCTCGCCGGGTGAGGTTCGGCGGG
>NZ_JAUF01000109.1:0-987 GCF_000585455.1 Microbacterium sp. MRS-1 | reverse complement strand
GGTTCGCGGCGTCTTGCTCGAACGGGAGGTAGCCGACTTCGTCGACGATGATCAGCCCGTAACGCCGCAACCTCGCGAGCTCGCGGGGGAGGTTTCCTTGCCGGTGCGCATCGGTGAGGCGGGTGACCCAGTCCGTCGCGGTCGCGAACAGCACCCGGTGCCCGTGGCGGGCGGCGACGATCCCGAGCGCGGTCGCGAGGTGCGTCTTCCCGGTCCCGGGCGGGCCGAGCAGGACCACGTTCTGCGCCTCGAGGAGGAACCCTCCCGAGGCGAGTGCGGCGATCTGCTGCCGGATGGTGGGTTGCGCGTCCCAGTCGAAGTCCTCGAGCGTTTTCCGGGCGGGGAACCCCGCGGCCTTGATCCGCAGCTCCGCGCCGGAAGCGTTGCGGGCGCTCACTTCGCGTTCGAGGACGGCGGCGAGGTAGTCCTCGAACGACCAGCCCGCATCCCTCGCCTGGTCAGCCATGCGGGTGGCGGCCTCGGTGATCCGGGGTGCTTTCAGCGCGCCGGCGAGATAGGTGATCTGCTTCGCGGCGTCGGTCTGCTTGGTGACCATCAGGCGACTCCTTCGATCCCGAACGCCCGGTCGTAGTCCGCGAGATCACGCGCCAGGTCATCAACCGGTGCGGGTCGTGGTGTCTGGAACTGCTGCCGCAACCGTTTCGCCGCCTCCAGATGCGCCGGGTCGGTGATCGTGGAACCGCGCGCCCAGACCCGGGCGTGATCGGCGACGAGCCGCCCATCCAAGCGCACCCGAACACGGTCGAGATCGGCGGCGATGTCAACGAACCGGCCTATCGCCGCCGGGTCGACGGAGTAATCGCTCGCGTCGAGGCGGACGTAGTAGTCCCGCCCGAGCCTCACTCGTTCTCGCCAGCCGAGCTGCAACGGGATCGGCGGCAGCGGCAGCATCCGTGAACGGTCGTGGGCGATCAGATCGACCGGGCGAGCTTTGATCGTCCGCACCACCCTGGCGTTCGCTTTATC
>NZ_JAUF01000108.1:0-545 GCF_000585455.1 Microbacterium sp. MRS-1 | reverse complement strand
TGAGCAACTGGTTGAAGCAGGCCGACGTGGAGGACGGCAAACGGTCCGGGCTGACCGACGATGAGCGCAAGCAGTTGCGTGAGGCGAACAAGCGGATCCGGTTGCTGGAGCAGGAGAACGAGGTGCTGCGGCGGGCCGCGGCGTATCTGTCGCAGGCGAACCTGCCGGGAAGATAGTCTTCCCGCTCGTCCACGAGATGGCTGCGGCCGGTGCTCCCGTGCGGGTGCCGGTCGCGGTGGCGTTGCGGGTCCTGGGTCTGTCCAGGCAGGGGTACTACCAGTGGCTCAAGGCCCCGGTCTCTCAGCGGGACTGGGACGACGCGCACCTCATTGACGTGCTCTACGACCTGCATGCGGATGACCTCACCCTCGGGTACAGGTTCCTCACCGACGAGCTCGACACCGAGCACGGCATCATCGCGAGCGAGAACCGGGTGCACCGACTCTGCCGGATCGCCGGGATTCACGCATCGCACCATCGCAAGCGCAGCAAGCCCGGCAGTACCGGGCCGGCGCCGCACGACGATCTCCTCGCGGTCGTCGACG
>NZ_JAUF01000107.1:0-9068 GCF_000585455.1 Microbacterium sp. MRS-1 | reverse complement strand
GTCGCAGATCTGGTCCAACAACCCCAACGAGCGACTCAACCGCGAGATCCGTCGCCGCACCGACTCCGTGGGCATCTTCCCCAACCGCGACGCGATCATCCGCCTCGTCGGCGCCGTCCTCGCCGAGCAAACCGACGAATGGGTCGAAGGCCGCCGCTACCTCGGCCTCGAGATCCTCACCAAGAGCCGCCTCGCCCTCGTCCCCGACACCGGAAGCGAGGTGAACACCGACACCGTCCTCGAACTCAGCGCCTAACCGAAAACAACAGCAGAAGGATCACCGACCGCTACACCACGTACTGGGGCTTGACCCATCCATCTGGGGAGATCCGCCGCATGACGTCCACCGCCTCACCTACTGCCGCCCAACCGCAGAAGCCGCACGCCAAGACACCGGGATGGGCCAAGTTCTTGCTGGTCCTGTTCGTCCTGCTGCTTATCGGAGCCGCAGCGTTCGGGGGAATCGCTGTCGGCAAGATGCTCGGTGCGGGCGAAGAGCGCTCGGTCCAAGTTGTGCGCTCTGTGAAGGGCGAAGAGCAGGTGATCCTCGTGACCGCGGGGGTCGGCGGAATCGAGACCGAAAGCGACAACCAGAGCTTCTTCGGACTCTTCGACATCCCGTTCTCCGACCGGCAGGTGTTCATCCAGTACGACCTCGACGCCAAGTTCGGCATCGAAGGCAAAGACATCAAGATCGTGGAGACCGGTGACAAGGCTTACACGATCACCGTCCCGACGTTCATCTACCTCGGCTACTCAGATCCGAAGTTCAGCGTCGCGACCGAGTCGAACGGCATCCTCAGCTGGACGACTCCGGAGATCGACAAGATCGCCGCTGTCGAAGACCTGCTCACCGATGACGTGATCGCCTCCCACATCGAGGACTACCGATCCCTGCTCGAGGTCCAGGCCGAGACCTTCTACACACGAATCGTCAAGGGTATCGAGCCCGAGGCGACCCTCACGTTCGAGTTCACCAAGTGACACCCGGCGACGCATCCGAAGGAGAAGAGAGCCCCATGACCGACGGTCTGACGCCCCGGCCTGAGAAACTCGACATCGACGAACAGCCGTTCCTCGACGCGACAGCCGAAGCGAAATCGAAGTTCGGACGCTTCAACCTCGCGATCATCGGGAGTTCCGGCGTCGGCAAGTCTTCTCTCGTCAACGCCGTGTTCGGTCGGGACTGGGCGAAGGTCGGCAAAGGCCTACCCGTGACCCGGGGAGTCCAGTACTTCAACGATGACTCGCTGGGGATCTGGGACGTCGAAGGCTTCGAGATCGGCTCGCAGGTGCCACCTGCTGACCAGCTACGGGCTCATCTCGACACGATCTCGAAGAGCCCGAGGATCCAGCAGATCTCGGTCGTCTGGTACTGCGTCAAGGCCAACGACGATCGCCTGACACCGGCCGACATCGCGATGATCCGTGAGCTCGACGCGCAGGGTCTTCCGGTCATCCTGGTTCTGACCAAGGTCGACTGGATCAAGAACCCCATCACGGGTCAGCACGGCGTCGCGAAGGGTGTGGAGAAGTTCGTCGAGTGGCTCAACGAGCCCGTCGACCCGCAGACCGGCCTACCGATCGACATCCCGTACCGCAGCGTGATCCTCGCCTCCACGCAGGACAAGCACGGGAAGGGCAAAGGGCATGGTCTCGGTGAGCTCGTCGCGGAAACCCTCGCCCTTTCGCCGGACAACGAGAAGGACGCGTTTCGCATCGCACAACGACTCAACCTCCCCTGGAAGCGTGAACTCGCCCGTCCCGTCATCGCCGCTGCAACGACTGCGGCAGCAGGTTCCGCCGCTGTCCCGGTTCCGATTGCCGATGCCGCGATCCTGGCGCCGATCCAGCTCGGGATGATGGCGCGCATCGCCACGATCTACGACCTGGAGATCAAGACCATGATGTCCGCCGGTGCTCTCGCCCAAGTCGGAGCGCAGCTCGCCGGGCGCGCCCTCGCGAGCAGCATGCTCAAGCTGATCCCAGGCGCTGGCAGCGTCATGAACGCCGGCGTCGCCGGCGCGCTCACCGCCGCGACCGGCGAGGGGTGGATGCGCCTGTGCGAGCAGGTCCACACCGGAAAGCTCGACGTCGACAAGGTGAGCAACTCCTGGTCGGACTTCGTCCCGGGCTTCCTCGACGTCGTCCGCAAGATGGCCGAGCAGAAGCTCACCAAGTAGCCGACCGAGAGGACCCAGCCAGATGTCATTCGCTGTCGTCGACTTCGAGACCACCGGCATCCTGCCGTCGTACCACCACCGGGTCGTCGAGATCGGCGTCACGCACGTCGAGGACGACGGGACGATCTCGTTTCGGTGGGAGACGCTGATCAACCCCGAGCGTGATCTCGGGCCGCAGCGTATCCACGGCATTCATGCGGCGGACGTGCTCGACGCACCTACGTTCAGCGACGTCGCGGCCGAGTTCGCCGAGCTGCTGCAGGGCCGTGTCTTCGCGGCGCACAACGCCTCGTTCGACCTGCGTTTCCTGCAGGCAGAGTTCGAGCGCGCCGGCTATTGGCTCGGCGGCGGAACGCCGCATGTCTGCAAGATGACTCTCGGCTCGAGGTTCGGGCTCGGCGGGTCATATTCCCTGTCGCACGCCTGCACCACTTACGGCATCGATATCGGACACGCGCACAGCGCGGGCGCCGACTCGTTCGCCGCCGCGCGACTGCTGGCGGCTTTCCACGCTCAGAGCAACACGCGGCCCGAGTGGCTGGACTACTGGCAGCAGGCCGCGGAGTCTGGCCGCGCCTACAGCTATCCCCCCCCGGACGCCGGACCGGCGTCGCGGTGAAAGTTCGAAGTGATGTCGGCGCGGCGCCAGTGAGCTTTCTCGAGCGGATCTCGACCGACGCTCAACGACCGCGCGTCGAGGGCGCCGGAGCCCAATACGTCGCTCTGCTCGACCGTTGCCTGATCGACGGCTTGATCTCGGTGAGCGAAGGGGCCCAGCTCGCTGAAGTCGCGACCGAGCTCGGGCTGACCCGTGACGCCGTTGATGAGATCCACCGCGACTACTTCGTCGAGCTCGAACGCCGGGCCTGGGCGGACGGCATCCTGACCGAGGACGAGCGCGCCACGCTCCGTGACGTCGGTGCGCTTCTGGGGCTCGACGACGAGGCTGTCGCCGCTGCGGTGGATGAGGTCGATCCGGTCGCGGGCACGGGTCAGGCCGCGTCGGCGATCGAGCTGTCGCCCGGGGATCTCGTAGTGCTTACGGGAGAGATGCTGCGCGAACGGAGCGAGTGGGAGGCGGACTTGCGCGAGCGCGGGTTCGTGCCGCAACCGTCAGTAACCAAGAAGGTCAAACTCGTCGTCGCAGCAGATCCCGACTCGTTGTCGGGCAAGGCGAAGAAGGCCCGCGACTACGGCATCCCCATCGTCGGAGAAGAGTGGCTGGCCACCATCGTCTTTCCAAAACAGCACGAAGAAGTAAGGTAGTCACGATTTCTCTTACTTCTTCGCGAGCGCTTCGAAAGGGATGACCTGGTGCGAACCGAGCTTTACGTGAGCACGCGATTTGGCGAGCTCACAACGAACCCGACCGGCGCATGGACGCATCCCTACTTCCTCCCCGCCGCGATCCCTCGAGCCCTTCAACTTTCGCCGGAGTCGATGGCGGCCGTGTCGCGGGCCGACATCGCGCTCGGGCGACTCTCGGGGCTGGCGATGCTCATCAACGATCCTGAACTGTTGCTGGGTCCCTCGATGGCGCAGGAAGCTCTCTCGAGTTCTCGTATCGAAGGAACGCAGGCGTCACTCAGCGACGTTCTCAGCGCGGAGAGCTCGGACGAGCCGATCGAGGATGAGAACCTGCGCGAGGTCAACAACTACCTGGATGCGGCTGCCCAGGGCAGGGCACTTCTCGAGAAATGGCCCCTGACGCAGCGGTTCTTCTGCGCGTTGCATGCCACGTTGTTGGCGAACGTCCGTGGCGAGGAGAAGTTCCCTGGGGAACTACGCAGGTCGCCCGTCTGGATCGGTTCGCCCAATGCGCGCCCCGAAACGGCGCGATTCATCCCGCCACATCAAGACAGGATCGGCGACCTCTTGGCGGACTGGGAAAGATTCGTCAACGAGCCTTCGACGATGCCCCCCGTCTTGCGCGCTGCGCTCATGCATTATCAGTTCGAGACCATCCATCCGTTCCTCGATGGCAATGGCCGAATAGGTCGGCTGCTGATCGGCTTCATGCTCGTCGCAGACGGCGTTCTCAGTGCCCCGATCCTGCCGATCTCGGGCTACTTCGAGAGGAATCGTGACGCCTACTACGACCGCTTGCAGGCAGTTCGCGAGCGTGGCGAGATTGAGGAGTGGGTGCAGTTCTTCTGCGAGGGCGTCGAACAGCAAGCGAACCAGGCAGCCGCCCGCATCCGAGCGCTCGTGGAGATACGGGAGCGGTATCGGCGGGAGGCCATCGGCGATCGATCGGCACTCAGCTCGGTGATCGACCTGATCTTCCGCAACCCGGTCGTCACGGTCGCGACGGTCATGCGGCATGCCGGGGTCAGCAGGCCCGCAGGCTCAGCCGCGCTTCGACGGGCGGAGGAGCGCGGCTGGGTGCGATCCGCCGGCAGGTGGGGGCGCGGGGGGCGCGAGCGCTGGATCGCCACGGAAGTGTGGGCTGCGGTGTCGAGTGAAGACGCGTTCGGCGAGAGCGTCTAGGGAGGACGGCAAACCATGACAGCACTGTCGGAGGCCGACTGGGAGAACGACGCTCTCGAAACGCTCGCCGAGCCGCTCGGCTGGCGCCCTCTCCACGGCGAGCAAGTCGCACCCGGGAGCGGTGAGCGCGACACGTGGGACGACCTGCTGATCCGTCCGCGTCTGCTCGACGCGCTGCGCCGACTCAACCCCGCCGTGCCCGGCGAGTATCTCCAGCAGGCGGTCGCGGAGATCGCCGCGCCGAAGTCGCAGGACGCGATCACCGAGAACCATCGCATCCACCAGTACCTCGTCAGCGGATATCCGTTGAGCTACATCGACACCGACGGTATCGAACAGAATCCGCGACTCCGACTGCTCGGCACCGACCCGTCCGACAATGACTGGCTCGCCGTCAACCAGCTGACGCTCCGGCGCGGTGACCTCCACCGCCGACTCGACATCGTGCTGTTCGTCAACGGGATGCCGCTCGTCATCGTCGAGCTGAAGCGTGCCGGCGCGGCATCCACCGGCGTCGCCCCGGCGCATGCGCAGCTGCAGACGTACCTGCGCGAATTCCCGATGGTGTTCCGCTTCTGCGTACTCACGCTCGCGACCGACGGCATCGACGCGAAGTACGGCACGCCCTTCACGCCGCTCAACCACTTCGCGCCCTGGAACGTCGACGATGACGGCAAACCGCTCGCACAGCCGCGGATCGAGGACGGTGTGTCGGTCGAACCGATCGACGACGCTCTCAACGGCCTGTTCAATCAGGAGCGCTTCCTGCAGCTCGTGCGCAACTTCACGGCGTTCGACGAGAACGCCAATGGCCTCACGAAGCGCATCGCGAAGCCGCACCAGTACTTCGCGGTGACGAAGGCGGTCGGCAGCACCGTTCAGGCAGTAGAGACCAACGGCAAGGCCGGCGTGGTCTGGCACACGCAGGGCTCCGGCAAGTCCATGGAGATGGAGCTGTATGCGAACCTCGTCTCGCGGCATCCGAAGCTCAAGAACCCCACCGTCATCGTCGTCACCGACCGCACCGAGCTCGACGGGCAGCTGTTCCAGACCTTCGACCAGAGTCTGCTGCTCGCCGAGAAGCCCGTCCAGGTCCGTGAACGTGCTCAGCTGCGCGACGAGCTGCGCAACCGTGTCACCGGTGGCATCTACTTCACGACGCTGCAAAAGTTCGGCCTGACCGAGGCGGAGAAGGCGTCGGGCACGCAGCACCCGCTCCTGACCGACCGGCGAAACGTGATCGTCGTCGTCGATGAAGCTCACCGCAGCCACTACGACGACCTCGACGGCTACGCACGCCACATGCGAGACGCCCTGCCGAACGCGACCCTCATCGCGTTCACCGGAACCCCGATCTCCTTCGCCGAACGCGACACTCGTGCCGTGTTCGGCGACTACATCGATATCTATGACCTCACCCGCGCGGTCGACGACGGCGCCACCGTCCCCGTCTACTTCGAGCCGCGGCTGATCAAAGTGGCCTTCGCCGACGGCGCGACCGAAGACGACATCGACCGCGCCGCCGACGAGTACACCCTCGGTCTCGACGACACCGAGCGGGCGCGGCTCGAGGCATCCGTAGCCGTCGTCAACGCCGTCTACGGGGCGCCGGAGCGAATCGAGACACTCGCGGCCGATCTCGTACAGCATTGGGAGGAACGGCGTGAGCGGATGAAGCCGTTCCTCTCGACCCCGGGCAAGGCGCTCATCGTCGGCGGCACGCGCGAGATCTGCGCGCGCCTCTATGCCGAGATCGTCCGGCTGCGGCCCGACTGGCACTCCGATGCGCTGGACGCCGGCAAGATCAAGGTCGTCTACTCGGGGTCGGCATCCGATCAGCCGCCCGTGAGCGATCACGTGCGTCGCGACTCTGAGAACAAGGCGATCAAGGCGCGGCTGAAGGATGCCGACGACGAGCTCGAACTGGTCATCGTCAAGGACATGATGCTGACGGGTTTCGACGCCCCGCCGCTGCACACGCTCTACCTCGACCGGCCGCTCAAGGGCGCACTGCTGATGCAGACCCTTGCGCGCGTGAACCGCACCTTTCGCGGCAAGGAAGACGGCCTCCTCGTCGCATACGCGCCGCTGGCCGACAACCTTGCGAACGCCCTCGCGGAGTACACGACATCTGACCGTGAGAATAAGCCCGTCGGGCGGGACGTCGATGAGGCCGTCGCCATCGCGACGGAGCTCGTCGCCCAGACCCGCGACATGCTGGTCGGCTGCGATTGGCGGGCGATCGTCGCGCGAGGGGGATCTCGTGCCTGGCGAACGGCGGCGACCACCGCCACCAACTTCCTGCGAGACGCGGCGAGCCCTCTGAACGATCCGGACCTCGGCAACGACCGGCTCTCGGCGCGGTACCGGACCGCGACCAGCCGGCTCGCGCGGGCGTGGGCGCTCGCGTCGGGCCGCGACGGACTCGCTGAGCTCCACGACGAGATCGCGTTCTACGAAGAGGTTCGCGTGTGGATGGCGAAGTTCGATGCCGCCGAGCGCCAGTCGCGCGACGAGCCGATCCCCGAGGAGATCTCGCGCCTGCTCGGGTCGCTCGTGGCTGACTCCATCGCTCCCGGCGAGGTTCTCGACATCTACGACGCGGCCGGGCTGCCGCGGCTTGCCCTCGACGACCTCGGACCGGAGTTCCTCGCGAAAGCGCAGGCGGCCCCGAACGCGCACCTCGCCATCGAGGCGCTTCGCAAGTCGCTCATCGACGCCGGTTCGAGCGCGACCCGCGGCAACCTGGTGCGCCAGCGGGCGTTCTCAGAGCGGATCGCCGAGATCATGAACCGGTACACGAACCAGCAGCTCACCTCTGCCGAGGTGATCGCAGAGCTCGTCGAACTCGCGAAGGAGGTCGCCGCCGAGGCATCCCGTGGCACGCACTTCTCCCCGCCGCTTTCGAGCGACGAGCTCGCGTTCTACGACGCCGTCGCTACGAACGAATCGGCGCTCGACGTGCAGGGCGAGAATGTACTCGCCCAGATTGCGCGAGAGCTCGTCGCTGTGATGCGCCGCGACGTTCGCACCGACTGGACCGTGCGCGACGACGTGCGCGCAAAGCTGCGATCGTCGATCAAGCGGCTGCTCGTGAAGTACAAGTACCCGCCCGACAAGCAGCCCGAGGCGATCAAACTCGTCATGGATCAGATGGAGTCGATGGCTCCTCGGTACGCGGATGACCGGGGAAGAGTATGAGCGGGTCGACGCCCCGAGTCATCCCCGGTGGCGCGACGACATCCACAGACGAAGACACGGTGCAGGACCGGAGGAGCACGATGCCCGAGTTCGATGGGCGAGGCCAAGTCGAAGAGGCGCTCGACGCGCTGGGTGACGCCTCGGCCGGGACGCGGCCGAAGGGAACGCCGCGCTGCTCGATCTGAGCGACATGTCGGTGGACATCCCGTCGCTGCGAGTTTTGCGCGGATGGTGACTGTGAGCGCCGGGACCCTGCACTCCGGCCTTGATAACGCCGCTCGATCCTGCCTCGTCAGGGGCGTTACGACGAAGAAGCAGGTGCACGCCATCGGGAGCCGTTGCGTGCGATATGCGCGAAGGTGGTGGCGTTCGCGCGTATCGCGGCCTCCTCATCGAGGAACCGCCCTGAGGCACGTCAGTCCCTTACGGGTGTGTGAACAAGGCTCCCGGGCCAAAGAAAGCGGCGCTGCATCACTCGAAGTCGTTGAGTCTCGTCGGCGCGCGAACTCAGTGGAGGCCGAAAGTTGACAAGAACGAGGGGATGTACGTACCTTGTGTGTACAAGAAGGAGATTCCGATGTCTGAGTCTGCAGTCGATACTCGACTCGCCAAAAATCAAAGAATCAACCTGCGCGCCACGGACCGTCAAGAGTCGTTGCTCCGTCGCGCCGCCGAGGCTACTGATCACACGTTGACCGAGTTCATCCTTGGAAGCGCCGTGGAACATGCGGAGAGAGTCATGGCTGATCGCCGTTGGTTCATCGCAACCGAAGACCAGTTCGAGGAGTTTAAGCGGCTCCTTGACGCCCCCCTGCCGTCGACGACGAAGTTCGAGAAGTTGTTTGCTCGACCGTCTGTGTTCTCGGTCGAGGCGTGACGAGTTTCTCCGCGCCCCGCAAGCTTGAGAAGAGCGACGACCGAAGCGCGTTTCACAGCGGCGCGAACGAGCTCGACGACTGGTTCACACGCTTCGCTTGGGAGAACCAAGCGGCAAACAATGCGACAACATACGTTGCGCGCCATGGTGATCGGGTGGCCGGATTTTATTCGATCACCATGGCTGCCGTTGCCGCCGGCGACGCTCCCGCACGACTTGCTGAGCGTCGACCGTCCCAAATCCCGTGCATCCTCCTAGGGCGTGTTGATCAAGAAGGTGCGGGGTGGCCAGCCGCCGCGAGTTGCGCGGGAGAATGG
>NZ_JAUF01000106.1:0-7687 GCF_000585455.1 Microbacterium sp. MRS-1 | reverse complement strand
CCATCGCGCGCCCGAGCCGATTCATCACATCAACACGGGACGTAAGAGTCAGCATGCGCTGATTATACATCTGATAGTGTTATATCGTCGAATAGTCCGATTTCCTCCGCATCCATGAACAAGAGGACCGTCGCAAAATGATCCGCTCCGCCCCGGCGCACTGCACTTTCGCTGCGCGCATGGGATTGTCGGTGCCCCGGCTGCTTGCTGGCTTGGGGCTGGTCCTGGTGCTCCTGATGGGGTCATGGGTGGAGACGCACTCGGAAACCGATGGCCTCACGGCCCCGTCGACCGCAGGGCCGATCGTGGCCGACCAGTCGGGCGCCGTTCCGGCGGCGGTGACGACGGCAGGGGGAAACGCAGAGAATGCGGAAGATCTGGGCGTTGCCCTGTGCCTGCTGGGAGTGGCGTGTGCGTTGGCGCTCGTCGTTCTGGCCTGGCGGGCACCGTCCCGCACGTTCAGCGTCGAGCGTGTCGCAGGGATAGTGCGTGAACGGATCGCGTTCCCGTCGTCCCGAAATCCGGTGCTCACTCTTACACAGCTGCGCGTTTTCCGAACCTGATCCACCACTCAACACCCTTGCACCCGTGAGAGCGAGCGGATTCTGGCGCTGCCAGACCGCCGCCTGTTGAGTCCTCGTATTGGAGAACGTCGTGGCAAACCCATTCCGGGTGACTTCCGTCACCCGCGCCGTCCCCCCGGTTGCCCATCGGAGATCCTGGCGCGCGTTCCGTGCGGCCGCCGCGATGCTCGCCGCGAGCGCTGTACTCGCGGTCGCAGGGTGCACATCCCAGGACGGGCTGGCCGCCACGGCAAACAACGGCACCGGTTCCACCAGCGTTGACGAGCGCATCGTCGAGATCTCCCCGGATAAGCGTGGCGAGACGGTGGTGTTCGCCGGCGTCGATGAGCACGGCAACGCGGTCAGCAGCGGCGACTTCGCAGGCAAGGTGTACGTCGTGAACTTCTGGTATGCCGCGTGTGGCCCATGCCGGGTCGAGGCGCCCCTGCTGGAAGAAGTGTGGCAAACCTACCAGCCCAAAGGGGTGGGCTTCATCGGCGTGAACATTTACGACCAACCCGCCACCGCGCGATCGTTCGCGGAGGACTACGGGATCACCTACCCGAGCGTGATCGACATCGTCGACGGGAACACCAAGCTCGCGTTCGCCGCGGTCACTCCCATCCAGGCGACCCCGACGACTCTGGTGATGGATCGTCAGGGCAGGGTTGCCGCGCGAATCATCGGGCAGCTGCCAGCCGCATCGATCCTGTCCACGCTCGTCTCGGACGCGTTGGCGGAGATCGAATGAGCGCCGGGAGTTTGATCTTCGACGGCGCGCTCGGGGTGGCTGTGCTCATTGCCGTGCTCGCGGGACTGATTTCCTTCGTCTCGCCCTGCGTCCTCCCGCTTGTCCCTGGGTACTTCGGCTACCTCGGGTCCGCCGTCTCCAGCTCCCCGGCACAGACCCCCGCTGGGCGTGGACGGCTGATCGGCGGGGTGGCCTTATTCGTCGCCGGGTTCACTCTGGTATTCATGACCGTCACGGTACTCGGTGGAGTGGCGGGGCTATTCTTCCTCGAATACGCGAACATCCTCACCCGGGTGCTCGGGGTAGTTGTCATCGCAATGGGCCTGGCGTTCATTGGGGTATTTCCTCGCGCGCAACGCACCCTCCGACCCCGTTTCCGCGGCAACCTGGGTATGCTCAGCGCACCGCTGCTGGGCATCGCGCTAGGGATCGGGTGGACTCCCTGCATCGGGCCCACGTTGGCGGCCATCATGTCGGTGTCGTGGAATCTCGGAGATCCCGGCCGGGCAGCCCTGCTCGGTTTTGCTTACTCTCTCGGATTGGGCATCCCGTTCTTTCTGCTTGCTCTCGGGCTCGGCTGGGCTACCAGATCCGTCAGCTTCGTTCGACGACACATTCGCGTGGTTAACATCATCGGCGGCAGCCTGCTCATCATCCTCGGCGTGCTGATGGTCACAGGCATCTGGGGCGCCTTGATGTCCGTTCTACAGGGGGTGATGCTCAATGTCACGCTCCCTCTCTGATCAGCTGCACACTGATCCCTCCCGCCCCGAGGGTCACATCGATCAGGGCGAGCCGGACACCGTCACCTCCCCGTCGCTGGGACCCGTCGAGTGGCTGCGGTGGGGATGGCGGCAACTGACCAGCATGCGTACAGCGCTGCTGCTGCTGCTGCTGCTCGCCATCGCCTCGGTACCGGGATCGATCTTTCCTCAGCGCACCGCGGACCCCAACGGCGTCCTCCAATACTTCAAGAACAACCCGGAACTGGCCCCGATCCTCGACGGACTTCAGGTATTCGACCTGTACAACTCCGCCTGGTTCTCCGCCATCTACCTGCTGCTGTTCATCTCGCTGATCGGCTGCATAATCCCTCGCACCCGGCACCACTGGAAAGCCCTCCGCGCTCGGCCACCCCGCACGCCAGCACGACTCAGCCGGCTGAGCACACACCTCGTCGTCGACGTCCCCGCATCAGTCCAGAGCCCTGAAGCCGAAGCGGCGGACGCGATCACCGCCGCCGCCGCCGATCTGCGCCGCCGCGGATACCGCATCGAGCGGTACGACACCGCACGGTCTTGGTCGGTGTCGGCCGAGCGAGGATACCTCCGGGAGACCGGCAACCTGGTTTTTCATGCCTCCCTGGTCGGGGTGTTGGTCGCCGTGCTCGCCGCCAGCGGCTTCTCCTACACCGGGCAGCGGGTCATCGTCGAAGGGACCACGTTCGTCAACACCCTCAACGACTACTCCTCGTTCACCCCGGGCAGGTTCGTGGACGGCACCCAGCTGGACCCGTACTCGCTGACCCTCGACAGCTTCGACGTCAGCTACGTGCCACCGGGAGAACCCGGTGGCGGCCAAGCGGGCGACTTCGCCGCGAACCTCACCATCCGCAACGCCCGCACCGGGACACAGGACACCGAAAGCGTCCGCGTGAACTACCCCATCACCGTCGGCAATGACCGGGTCTACCTGCTCGGAAACGGCTACGCACCCACCATCACCGTCCGAAACTCCGAGGGCGCGGTCGTGTACAGCGAGTCTCAGCCGTTCCTCCCGCAAGACAGCATGATGACCTCGCTCGGCATCATCAAGGTTCCAGACGGGCTTCCCGAACAGGTCGGGCTTGTCGGTTTCTTCTATCCCACCCAGGGCGCTCTTGACACCGGGGCGTTCACCTCGGTGTATCCCGATCTGGTGAACCCGGTCGTCACCTTCAACGTGTTCTCCGGCAGCCTCGGCATCAACGACGGCGTGCCCCGGTCGGTGTACACCCTCGACACCAGCGGAATGACCCAACTCACCGGCGGCACGAGCGGTGCCGAGTCGATCCAGCTCACTCCTGGGCAGACCGCCGACCTGCCCAATGGGTGGGGCACGGTCACCTTCGAGGACGCGTCCAGCGGCACGAATCCCCTGGCGGCGGTGAAGCGATTCGCGTCGCTGGACATCAAACGCGACACCGGCGGTCCTTGGGTGCTCGCCTTCGCCACCCTCGCCACACTGGGTCTAATCACCGGCCTTCTCGTTCCCCGACGCCGCGTGTTCATCAAAGCATCCGTCACCGGCGACCCGGACGAGCCCACCCTGCGCCTGGAATACGCCGGTCTCGCGCGCGGGGAGGACCCGCAGCTGCCCGACGCGATCGCCGGCATCCGCAACGCCCACCTCGCCGCCCGTGATCGCCCGAGCTCACAGACCCCCAGCCGAAGGAACCCACGATGAAGACCCCCATGAAAGTGACCCTCATTGCGATCGGCGCCGTGGTCGTGCTCGTCATCGGCGCGATCATCTACACGGTCTCCGCCCGCCCTCAAGTGCCCGCAGGCGACAACGCCGCGGACGCGTTACCGGGTGCCCGCAGCAACTCCCACGTCCTGGACAGCGCCGGCCCGAACGCGCCGACCCTGGTGGAATTCCTCGATTTCGAATGCGAGGCCTGTGGGGCGTTCTACCCGTACGTCGAAGAGATCCGAGAGCAGTACGACGGACAGATCAACTATGTGTTCCGGTACTACCCGATCCCCAGCCACTACAACTCGATGAACGCCGCCCTCGCGGTGGAAGCGGCCGCCCAGCAGGACCGGGTCGAGGACATGTATCACCGCATGTTCGAGACGCAAGCCGAGTGGGGCGAGCAGCAAGTCTCCAAAGCGGACCTGTTCCGCAGCTTCGCCGAGGACCTAGGCCTGGACATGGCCGCCTACGATCAGGCTGTCGCGGACCCTGCCACCCGGGAGCGGGTCGAGGAAGACTTCGCCGAAGGGCAGCAGATGGGTGTGCAGGGCACGCCGACCTTCTTCCTCGACGGCGAAAAGCTCGAGCTCACCCAGCTGACGGATCTCACCGATGCTCTCGACCGCGCCCTCGCTGACTGACACGCCGACAGACGCCGCCCCCTCCGCACGAAGGGGGGTGCCGTTGTGGGCGGCGATCCTCGTCGCCGCGGCCGCTGGTGGGCTCCTGGACCTGTCCTTCCCCGCCGTGGGGTGGTGGCCGCTCGCGTTCGTGAGCATCACGATCGCGCTGTGCACGATGATCGGCCGCAGCATCGGTGGCGCATTCCTGGTCGGCACGGCCTTCGGTTCCGCGTTCTACTTCACCCACCTGATGTGGGTTGGGACCTTCCTCGGACCCGTCCCCTGGGTGGCGTTGGCAGGCCTGGAAACGGTACTATTCGGGGTCGGTGCGATCCCTCTCGCCCTCGCGTACCGGTGGACCGACCGCGACCGCGACCACGGACGTAGCGGCCTGTGGTGTCTCGGGGTGCCGTTGCTCGTGGCGGGGTTGTGGAGCGTGCGGGAGCTCGCGATGGGGTCCTGGCCATACTCAGGGTTCCCGTGGGCGCGGATCGGGATGACCCAGGCGAACGGCCCAATGCCGGAGGCGGCGTCCTGGGTCGGGGTGACCGGGCTGACCTTCCTGATCGTCACCGCGTGCGCGTGCCTCGTGCAGTGGTGGCGGTACGGCGGGTTCCGGCGCCTGCGCGGCATCCTCCCCGCCGCGGGAATCGTGACCGCCCTGGTGATCGTCCCGCAGTTCCCGACCGGGGATGTCGGCCGGTTGGACATCGGATGGGTGCAGGGCAACGGGCCCTCCGGGTACTTCGACGACCGTGCCCCAGGGGATGTGCTTGCCGCGCAGACGGCCGCGACCGAACCCCTGGTGGGAGAACGCATGGATCTGCTGGTGTGGCCCGAGGGTGCCGTCGACAGCGACCCCCTTACCGACCCGGCCACCGCTCGACGCCTCAACAATCTCGTCGCCCGGGTCGGCGCCCCGCTACTGACCAACGCCGCCACCGCGCGCGGCGGTGACGTGTTCAACACCTCGATGCTGTGGGACGGGCAGGGCACCCCGCAGTTGCATGACAAGGTCAACCCCGTCCCGTTTGGCGAGTACGTCCCGGACCGGTGGTTCTACGAGCGGATCGCGCCCGACCTGATCGGAATGATCCAACGCGAATACACCCCCGGACAGAACCCCCCGTTCGTGACCGTCGACGGGGTGAAAGTCGGACTGGCGATCTGCTTCGACGTCATCTACGACGCCGTCATCTGGGACGGCGCCCGCCAGGGCGCTCAGGTCTACGTGTTTCAGACCAACAACGCCGATTTCCGCGGCACCGACGAGAATCTTCAACAGCTCGCGTTCGCCCGGATGCGTGCGATCGAGACCGGCCGTGCCGTGGTGAACGTCTCCACCGTCGGCACCAGCCAAGTCATCGCCCCGGACGGGCAGATCATCGACGGTGCCGGGGTCGACCAGGCGGCTGCGGCGATCACCCGCGTTCCGCTGCGCGAGGGCCTCACCCCCGCCGTCATGCTCGGCGGTGCTCTCACCGCCCTGATCGCCCTCAGTGCGATCACGGGTTTAACCATCGCTGGATTCAGACACCGGCGCTATCACTACCGACCCCAAACCGCACGAGGAGCGACCGATGCCTGACCCCGAATCCCTTACCTTCGACAGCATCTCCCTGCTGGTGGTGTGGACGGCAATCGCCGTGTACCTCCTCGCGTTCGTGGCCTACGCCATCGACCTCGCGCAACGATCGGTGCGCCGCGACGAGGTCCAGCGGGCCCGCGCACTCGTGACCGCGGGCGGCGGAGACACACACAGCGGAGCGGGCGTTGGACGCACCGCGCTGAATGAGGTCCGCACCCGTCCGGAGCAGCGGCAGCGTCTGCTCTGGGCGCGCATCGGCACCGTCCTGACCGGGTTCGCGTTCGTCTTCCACCTTGCTGGGACCATCGGGCGAGGGCTCGCCGCGGAACGGGTCCCGTGGGCCAACATGTACGAGTTCGCGCTCACCGGGACATTACTGATCGTCGCCGTCTACCTGATCGTGCTCCGCAGATACGACTTACGCTTCCTGGGCTCCTTCCTCATCGGCATGGTCGCGTTGCTCCTCGGCGGGGCGACTCTTGCGTTCTATGTCGAAGTCACCCCGCTGATGGACCCGCTCAAAAGCGTGTGGCTCATCATCCACGTCTTCGTAGCCTCGCTCGGCACGGCCCTGTTCGCGATCTCCTGCGGTCTCTCCGCCACGCAACTCCTGCAAGCCCGACGAGAACGACGGGCGTCAGGAAAGGGTGGTGAGGACGCGAAGCGGTCCGGCCTGGGGTATCTGCGCACGCTTCCCACCGCGGAGGCACTGGAGTCTCTGGCGTACCGGTTCGCGATCGTCGGGTTCATCTTCTGGACCTTCACCCTGATCGCCGGATCAATCTGGGCCAACGACTCCTGGGGTCGCTACTGGGGATTCGACACTAAGGAAGTCTGGACCTTCGTGATCTGGGTTCTTTACGCCGGCTACATCCACGCCCGCGCAACCCGTGGCTGGCGGGGAACCCGATCCGCATGGCTGTCGATTATCGGCTTCACCGCCGTCCTGTTCAACTTCACCATCGTCAACATGTTCTTCAAAGGCCTGCACGCCTACTCCGGCCTCACCTGACCTCTACCACTTGACAGGATTACCGCATGCCCACACCGTTGCTCGTTTCGGAGCTTCGCAATATCTCCCCATGGCCGTCTGTGCAAATGGACTGCACCTGGCGGCGTTGCCAAAGTCTCCCCTCCGTGGGCCGAGGCGCACAATGATGCGCAGTCGGAGCCGGAGGCTAGCCGTCGCGTGCCTAGTCGCGCTCACCATGGCTCTCGTAGACCAGGGCACGAAGGCCATGGCGCTCGGGCAGCTGAGCGAGGAACAACGCATTCCGCTGATCGGCGACCTGCTGGGCCTGCAACTGGCATTCAACCCCGGCACGATCATGTCTCTCGGATCAAACAGCACATGGGTGTTCACCGTGATCGGAATCGCGGCAGCGATCGTGCTGTTCTATGCCGCCTGGCGGGCGACCTCCATGGCGTGGGCGATCGCGATCGGATTCGTCTGGGGTGGAGCGGTCGGCAACCTCATCGACCGCCTATTCGCCCCTCCCGGATTCGGTCACGGCCACGTCACCGACTTCCTCGCCTATGGCAACCTCTTCATTGGAAACCTCGCCGACATCTTCATCGGAATCGGCGTCGGCCTCGGTATCCTCCAGATGCTCCGCAGCCACCGATCCCAGTTGCGCTCCAGGGGCTTGACCCCTGATCTTGGACACGCTGATTCCAGCACGATGCTGGGGAAGCGAGAATCTGA
>NZ_JAUF01000105.1:0-15262 GCF_000585455.1 Microbacterium sp. MRS-1 | reverse complement strand
TGATCATCGTCGACGAAGTCGGCTACCTCCCGTTCGAGCAAGACGCCGCGAACCTGTTCTTCCAACTCGTCTCATCCCGCTACGAACACGCGTCGTTGATCCTCACCTCGAACCTGCCGTTCTCAGGCTGGGGCGGCGTCTTCGGAGACCAAGCCGTCGCCGCCGCAATGATCGACCGGATCGTTCACCACGCTGACGTCCTCACATTGAAGGGCGCCAGCTACCGGCTCCGCGGACGCGGCATCGACAGCCTCCCCAGCATCAGAACCACGACCGACGAAACCCCTGGCTAGACTGCCCGCAATCGTTCACTTTTCGAGCGCCGCAAACGTTCAGAGTTCGAGCGCCGCCGACAGCGGGGGATCGATCCCGCGCTACGCAGTGTCTTCCCCGACGGGGGACGCGCATGGGCCGGCGTCTTCGGTAGAGATGCTGCCGAGATGCTCACGCGGACGATCGGTTCTGCGCTATGGGCCTCTCCCGACGAGCGCATGGCCGTACTCATTCAACTCCCACGGGTTCTGTGCCGAAGGCTCGATCGCGTCGACGAAGTAATGCGGAATGCGCGCGATTATCGGGACCTGCGTGATGATCGACACGAACGCTACAACGAGCAGTTTTCCGGGCTTCTTCCTCTCGCGTCGAGCGCTGCGGAAAGGCGCGTCAACGCCCGTGTGTCCGCGGAGGCTCGCGCAGCTGCTCGCGCATACACCGAGTCTGTGGGCGTCACGTGGCACGCGGTCTTCAGGCTCTTCTCGAGTCGACGGTGGCCAACACACCTGCTCTACGACCACAGGAACCGAATACGGGCTCTCACCGCTCAAGGACGCCGTCGGATGCTGTCCGAGCTTCGATCGTGCGAGAGCGTCGCCGAACTGTTCGCCTATTTTGAACCGCCGACGAGTAACTAGTCCTTCGGCAAATGAATCCCACGTGATCCGGTCGTCGACCCGCCGCAGCCGCCGCTCAGGCGGTGCGGGCGATGCGTCCGAGCACGCCGTGCACGAAGGAGCCGGAGTCGTCGGTCGAGAACTCCTTCGCGAGTTCGACCGCCTCGTCGATCACGACCGCGGCGGGCACCTCATCGTTGAACATCAGCTCCCACACCGCCAGGCGCAGGATGGCGCGGTCGACCGCCGGCATCCGCTCGATCTTCCAGTCGCGCGCGTGGGTGACGATCTGCTCGTCGATGTCGTCGCGGTTGTCGATGACACCGTCGACGATCTCGCGCGCGTACAGCCACGAGGCTTCGCGAGCGGGTTCGTTCGCCGCGCGCTTCGCCTCCGCGGCGAGGGTGACCGCAAGCTCATCGCCGCGGACGTCGGACTGGAAGAGGATGTCGAGGGCGCGCTTGCGCGCCTTGGACCGTGCGCTCATCGCTTCGAAGACCGGTCGTCAGTTGACGCGGCCGAGGTAGTCGCCCGTGCGGGTGTCGACCTTGACCTTAGTGCCGGTCTCCAGGAACAGCGGCACCTGGATCTCGTAGCCGGTCTCCACGGTGGCGGGCTTGGTTCCCGCCGACGAGCGGTCGCCCTGCAGACCCGGCTCGGTGTAGGTGATCTCCAGCACGACGGAGGCCGGCAGCTCGATGTAGAGCGGGTTGCCGTTGTTGAGGGCGATCTGCACCTGCTGGTTCTCCAGCAGGAAGTTCGCGGCATCGCCGACCGTTGCGGCGCCGACCGTGATCTGGTCATAGTCGGCCACATCCATGAAGACGAAGCCCTCGCCGTCGTTGTAGAGGTAGGTGAAGTCACGGCGATCGACGTTCTCGATTTCGACCTTGGCACCCGCGTTGAACGTCTTGTCGACAACCTTGCCGGTCATGACGTTCTTCAGCTTGGTGCGCACGAACGCACCGCCCTTGCCGGGCTTGACGTGCTGGAACTCCACGACGCTCCAGAGCTGTCCGTCGATGCTGAGGACGACGCCGTTCTTGATGTCTGCGGTCGATGCCATGAGTGTGGAGTTTCCGTTCGTGAGTTCGAGGGGGCGCACGCGGTGGCGCGCGGCCGACAGTCGATCTTAGCCCACGGCCGCGCGGGCGTCCGGGGCTCAGCCTTCGGCGGCGCCGACGATGACATCGATCAGCAGCGTCGTGGCACGCGCGTAGCCGGCGACGCCCTCGCCGATCACATGCACGACGGCGACGTCAGCCACGTACGAGTGGTGGCGGAAGCTCTCACGCTCGTACACGTTGGAGATGTGCACTTCGGCCACCGGCAGCGACACCCCCGACAGCGCATCGCGGAGCACGACGGAGGTGTGGGTGAGACCTCCCGGGTTGATCACGATCCCCGCGCAGGTCGTGCGCGCCTCGTGGATCGCATCGATCAGCACACCCTCGTGGTTGCTCTGGACCGCCTCGACGTCGAAGCCGCGCGCAGCCGCGGCATCCTGGACGATCCGCTCCACGTCGGCGAGGGTGTCGTGCCCGTAGACGTCGGGCTCGCGGATGCCGAGCAGGTTGAGGTTGGGGCCGTTCACCAGCAGGAGGCGTCGAGGGGTCGTCACGCGCTCACCCTACCGGCACGCACCATCACGAGCTCGGGACCGATGACGCTCGTGAGCCTCTCCCCCGTCGCGACGAAGCCGACTTTGCGATAGGCACCCTGCGCGCGATGGTTCTCGGCGTGCACATCGAGCGTCAGCTCGTCGGCCCCACGATCCCGGGCCCATGCCCCGGCCACATCGACGAGGCGCCCGAGCAGTCCCATACCCCGGTGCGACGGCGCCACGTAGACGCCCACGATGTCTGCGCGCGCCTCGGTCACGGGTCGACCCAGATGATCGGCGGTGCCCGCCGCCCGGAGAAGGACGGTCACCGTGCCGACCCACCGCCCGTCGTCGTCGGCGATGAACTGAGCGGCCTCGTCGGACAGCGACGCGCCCGCGGCGCGCTCGCGCCAGAACACCTCGTCGTGCGCACGCTCCTGTTCGACGGTGGACAGGAAAGCGATGGATGCCGCCGGATCGCCGACGGCCTCGATGCGGAGGTCGCGGATCTCCCGCCACTCCGCAGCCCGCACACGCCGGACGACCGGCTCGCTCACTCGGCGACTTCTTGATAGGCCGCGAACAGGAGGGACTCGTCCGGGGCCTGCAGAACGGTCGGCTTCGCGATGTCGTCGAGGACGATGAAGCGCAGCATCGCACCGCGCGTCTTCTTGTCGCGCTGCATGGTGGCCAGCAGCTGCTTCCACGCGCCCGCTCGGTACGAGGTCGGCAGTCCGAGCAGTTCGAGGATGCGGCGGTGCCGCACGGCCGCGTCGTCGGAGAGGCGGCCGGCGAGCCGCGACAGCTCCGCGGCGAAGAGCATGCCGATCGAGATCGCCGCGCCGTGGCGCCACTGATACCGCTCGGCGTGCTCGATCGCGTGGCCGAGCGTGTGCCCATAGTTGAGCACCTCGCGCAGCCCCGCCTCGCGCAGGTCCTCGCCGACGACGCGCGCCTTCATGTCGATCGCCAGCTCGATGCAGCGGCGGAAGGCCGGCGACTGCGGATCGACGGCGGCGTCGGGATCCGCCTCGATCAGATCGAGGATCTCCGGATACCAGATGAAGCCGGCCTTGACGACTTCGGCGAATCCGGCGACCCGTTCGTTGCGACTGAGGGTATCGAGCTGTGTCAGGTCGCAGATGACGGCGCGCGGCGGCCAGAACGCACCGACGAGGTTCTTGCCCTCGTTGGTGTTGATGCCGGTCTTGCCGCCGACCGCGGCATCCACCATGCCGAGCACCGTGGTGGGCACCTGCACGACCGCGACGCCGCGCAGCCACGTCGCCGCGACGAAGCCGGCGAGGTCGGTGACGGCACCGCCGCCGAAGCCGACGACCGCGTCGGTGCGGGTGAAGTCGGCCTGCCCCATCACCTGCCAGCAGAACGCCGCGACTTCGACACGCTTGCCCTGCTCGGCGTCCGGCACCTCGGCGAGCAGCACCTGACGCTCCCCCGAGGCGAGCAGCGACGCGCGCAGTTCGGTGGCGGCGGCCGACAGCGTCGGCGGGTGCACGATGAGCACTTTCTGCGCGGCGGGCGGCAAAACGTCGCCCACCATGCCGAGGATGCCCCGTCCGATCGTGATGTCGTAGGGCTGGTCGCCGGCGACGCCGATGACGGTGGTGTCGGTCATTCGTGTGCTCCTCGGGCGTGATCGTCGCCGGCCAGCTCCGCCTCGATCCACGCCGCGAGGGCGTCGACCGCATCTTGCAGAGGACCGGCGGACGTGTCGAAGCTCACCTGGGCGAGCCGTTCGTAGAGGGGGCGCCGTGCGGCGTAGATCTCCTGCCAGCGCTCGACGGCGTCGCCCTCCTGCAGGAGGGGGCGCGCGCCGCCGCGGATGCGGGCGGCCACATTGTGCGGGGCGACGGTCAGCAGTGCGACGTGGTGATGGGCCAGCGCCGCCTGGGTGTCAGGGTGCAGCACCGCTCCCCCGCCGAGTGCGACGATGCCGCCCGCCTGCAGAGCATCGGCCACGGCCCGGCGCTCCAGCTCGCGGAAGTGCTCCTCGCCGTGGGTGGAGAAGATGGTCTCGATCGGGCCGTGCTCACGAACGATCACGGCGTCGCTGTCGGTGAACGGCAGGCCGAGGCGTTTTGCCACGCGCTTGCCGACGCTCGTCTTCCCCGCCCCCATCGGGCCGATGAGGACGATCGCAGGGCTCGTCATCCGAGGGCGTCGTCGCTGTCCGAGGCCGTCTGCAGGGTCTCGGGGATCGCGGAGAGGTAGCTGCGGAGATTACGAGCCGTCTCGGCGACGCTGTCGCCGCCGAACTTCTCCAGCACCGCTTCGGCGAGCACGATCGCGACCATCGCCTCGGCCACCACGCCCGCCGCGGGCACGGCGCAGACGTCGGAGCGCTGATGGTGCGCGGTGGCGGCCTCGCCCGTCGTGACGTCGATCGTGCGCAGCGCGTGCGGCACGGTCGCGATCGGCTTCATGCCCGCGCGCACGCGCAGCACCGTCCCGGTGGACATGCCGCCCTCCGTGCCGCCGGCCTTGTCCGAGGAGCGTGTGATGCCCTCGGATGCCGCGAACAGCTCGTCGTGCGCCGCCGAGCCGCGCCGACGCGTGGTCTCGAAGCCGTCGCCGACCTCCACGCCCTTGATCGCCTGGATGCTCATGAGGGCCTGCGCGAGCTTGCCGTCGAGGCGGCGATCCCACTGCACGTGGGAACCCAGCCCGGGGGGCAGGCCGTAGGCGAGAACCTCGACGATGCCGCCCAGCGTGTCGCCGTCCTTCTTCGCGGCATCCACTTCGGCGACCATCTCTTCCGAGGTGGCGGGATCGAAGCAGCGCAGCGGGTCCGCGTCGAGTGTGGCGACGTCGTCCGGAGTGGGAAGGGTCGCCCCTGCCGGCACCTGAACGGGGCCGATCGACAGCGTGTGGCTGACGAGACGGATTCCGAGCTCACCGAGGAACGAGCGGGCGATCGCGCCCAGAGCGACGCGCGCCGCCGTCTCGCGAGCACTCGCGCGTTCGAGGATCGGACGCGCCTCGTCGAACCCGTACTTCTGCATGCCGACCAGGTCGGCGTGGCCCGGGCGGGGGCGCGTGAGCGCGGCGCCGCGGCCGCGAGACATCTCGGTCATCTCGACCGGCTCGGCACTCATGACCTCGGTCCACTTGGGCCACTCGGTGTTGCCGATGCGCAGCGC
This sequence comes from Microbacterium sp. MRS-1, assembly GCF_000585455.1. Taxonomy (NCBI): domain Bacteria; kingdom Bacillati; phylum Actinomycetota; class Actinomycetes; order Micrococcales; family Microbacteriaceae; genus Microbacterium; species Microbacterium sp. MRS-1. The sequence continues at coordinate 9,608 of NZ_JAUF01000105.1, read as the reverse complement.
GATCGGGCTGCCCATGCTGAGGCCGTGCCGGACGCCAGCGGAGATCGTCAGTTCGTCCTCTTCGAACTTCATCCGCGAGCCGCGGCCGTAGCCGAGCTTGCGACGCGCGAGATCTGCCTGGATCGCGGCGCGGGAGACGGGGACGCCGGCGGGCAGTCCCTCCATGAAGGCGACGAGTTCGGGGCCGTGCGATTCGCCGGCCGTGAGCACGCGGAGCATTCGCCTAGTCTCCCACGAGCGCACGGGCCATGATGTCCACGACGGCATCCTCATCGGGCAGTGGGTGGTCGACGTCGCCCGTTCGGAACACGCGGATCTGCAGCACGGCCTGTCGCACGAGCATGCCGAGGCCGTTGACGGCGGGAGCACCCGCCGCCTGCCACGCCACGGCCAGCGGGGTCGGCCAGTGGCCGTACACGACGTCGTAGAGCAGCCCCCCGCCGGACGCGATCCGTCTGGCGGTGTCGTCCGGCAGCGCGGCGCCGCCGGGCAGGGTGGAGACGGTGAGCGGGACGGAAGCCGGCGCCACCGTGTCCGGCGCCGCGATCGAGACGGCGACCGACAGACGCTCCCCCAGCTCGGCAAGGGCGTGGGCCGCGTCGGGGCGTCGCGCGACCACCTCGACCGTGCGCGCGCCGAGCTGCGCGAGCGCGACGAGCGCCGACGTCGCCGTCGCCCCCGCGCCGACGATGCGGCCGGTCTCGATCGCCTCGAGACCATGGGCTCGCACGTCGCCGACGATTCCGCCGACATCCGTATTGAACCCCCGCCACTGTCCGTCCGCGCGAACGAGCGTGTTGACGGCGCCGGTGAGCTCGGCCGTACGATCGCGGTGCGTCGCGGCGGCGAAGGCCTCGGTCTTCAGGGGGAACGTCAGCGAGAGGCCCCGAAACGCCGCGCCCAGGCCGCCCAGCTCGCGCGAGAAGTCCGCCGCTGCGACTCGTCGGCGTCCATAGGTCCAGTCCCATCCCAGCGCGGCGTACGCCGCGGCGTGGATCCGCGGCGAGAGGCTGTGAGCGATCGGGTCGCCCCACACCTCCAGGAGCGATCCGGTCGGGACCTCAGCAGTCGGCACTGTCATTGGCCGCGCACCACTGCTGCCACTGGGCCACGGCCTTCTCGTGCTCGGCATACGTGGTGCTGAAGATCGTCTCGCCGGTGTCCAGGTTGACCGTCACGAAGTACAGCCACGGCCCGTCTGCCGGGTGCATCGCCGCGTCGATGGCCAGGTCCCCGGGGTTGGCGATCGGCCCGATCGGCAGACCCTGGTGCAGATACGTGTTCCACGGGTTGTCGTTGGCGAGGGCTTCTGCCGAGGAGCTGGCCGTGCCCTTGTTGATCTCGTTGTAGCCGTACTGCGCCGTCGAGTCCATCTGCAGCAGGCCGTGCGTCTCCTCGTTGTTGGGGTCGAGGCGGTTCTCGATCACTCGGGACACCTTGTAGAAGTCGGCCGTGAATCGTGCCTCGCGCTGGATGATCGACGCGACGGTGAGGATGCGCTCGCGCTGGTCGGTCGGCACGCCGGCCTTGTCGAGAGAGGCCACCGTGCGATCGACGAGTGTCTTGATAACCTGCTGCGCCGTCGTCCCGGGATCGAACGTATAGGTCGCCGGGAACAGCCAGCCCTCGAGCGTCGCCGCGCTGACGCCGTACTGCGAGGGATCGGCGACTGCCGCCTGCAGATCGGCGAGCGGGATGCCGGTTCCGTCGGCGAGTCGCGTCAGGGTCGAGCCCATGGTCAAGCCCTCGGGCAGCTGCGCGGTGTTCTCGCGTCGGCTGCTGGGGTCTTCCAGAGCCTTCAGGGCCGCCGCGGACGACATCTTCTGCTTGAGCGTGTACACGCCCGGTTGGAAGTCCGGGTTCTGGCCGGTCTTGATCAGGTAGTCGTAGAAGGCGGTGTCCGTCTTCGTGACGCCCGCCTGGAACAGCGACGTCGAGATCGTCGATCCGGTGTCGCCCGTGACGATCGTCACCGTCGCGTCGCCCTCGGCGATGCCGTCCTCGTAGTCCTTGGGCTCTTCCCACCCCATGAACGCGCGGATCTTGTCCTCGTAGGTGTTCCAGACGTAGAAGCCGCCCCCCACGATGCCGCCGAGGATCGCGAGGATCACCCCGAAGATCACCCAGCCCGCGATGCGGCTCTTGCGGCGATCGCGGTCGTGGCTCTTGCCGCGCCCGCGGTCGGAGTGTGCATCCCCGCTGAAGAGCGCATCGAGCTGCTGATGTACCGGAGCGGCTGCGCCCGCCGACGGCTCCGAGGTCGCCGCGGCGGCGGCAGGGCGCGGCTCGACGGCATCCTCGGCTGTCCGCGCGGGTACCGGCGCCGCGATCGGCGCGGCCGGCTCCGACGGCGCCGTGTCGCGTGCGGCGTTCGCCGCGGCAGCGGCCTCCCTCGCGGCGCGGCGCGACGGCGGCACAGACGCCCCCTCGCCGGACGTCGGTGCCTGATCGCGCGGCGTCGGCAGCTTGCTGAACAGGTCCGCGAACTCGTCGTCGTTCGGCGGGGTGTCAGGCATCAGGCGGGCTCCTGCGGGTCGGGCAACGCAGCGCCGGCAGGGGCGCCGGTGCTCTTCTCGACGTCGATCGCCTGCTGCAGCAGGACGACGGCGGCGACTTGGTCGACAATCCTACGAGACGAACGCTGGGAGCGTCCGGCATCGCGCAGGGCCGCGTGCGCGCTCACCGTGCTGAGGCGTTCATCGACGAGGCGGACCTCCAGCCCGGATGCCGCCCGTACCTCCCTCGCGAAGGCGCGGGCATCCTCGGTGGAGGCTGTCTCCCCACCGGACAGACTGATCGGCAGCCCGACGAGCAGTTCCATCGCGGAGTACTCCTCGGCGAGCCGCGCGATGTGCGCCGCCGCGGCATCCGTTCGCGCAACCGTCTCGACAGGAACGGCGAGCAGTCCGTCGCGGTCGCACCGGGCGACCCCGATCCGCGCCTTGCCGACGTCGATCCCGAGGCGCACGCCCGGTCGGAACCCGCTCACGCGCCGGGGGTCTCCAGTGCGCGCGTCACCGCTGCGAGCGCGTGCGGGAGGGCATCCGGATCCGTTCCGCCGCCCTGCGCCACATCGTCACGTCCGCCGCCGCCGCCGCCGAGCGCGGCTGCGGCGTTCTTCGCGAGCACGCCCGCCTTCGCTCCCGCCGCGCGGGCAGCGTCGTCGGTGGCGACGATGACGACGGGCCGGCCGCCGACGACGGCGCCGAGCGCGACGACGGCACCGGCGCCCACGCGCTCGCGCACCTGGAGGGCGAGCGTGCGCACGTCGTCCGCCGAGGCCGCGACACCCAACGATTGGGCGACGAGACGGAATGCTCCGGTCGCCTGGGCCGATCCGGCCAGTTCCGGCAGCCGGCTCTCCAGGGCCTTCGCCTCGAACTGCGCGATGCGCTTCTCGGCCGCCTTCAGGCTTGCGGCCAGATCCGCGACTCGGCTGGCCAGCTGGTCCTTCGGCGTCTTCAGCGAGGTCGACAGCTGTGAGACGATGGCGCGTTCGGCAGCGAGCTCCCGGAAGGCGTCGAGACCGACGAGGGCTTCCACCCGTCGCGTGGAGGCGCCCACCGACGACTCTCCGACGAGGTTGATGAGGCCGATCTCCGCGCTCGAGCCGACGTGGGTGCCGCCGCACAGTTCGCGCGACCAGGGCCCGCCGATGTCGACCATACGCACCGTGTCGCCGTACTTCTCCCCGAACAGCGCCATCGCGCCGGCTGCCTTGGCCTCGTCGAGGGGCAGCACACGGGTGGTCACCTGCAGGTTGTCGCGGACCGCGTTGTTGGCGATCTCCTCGATCTCCGTCTTGGTCGCCTCCGTCAGCGTCTGACCCCACGAGAAGTCGAACCGCATGTAGCCGGCGCGGTTGAGCGATCCGGCCTGCGTCGCGGACTTCCCGAGGGTGTCGCGGAGGGCGGCGTGCACGAGGTGGGTCGCGGAGTGCGCCTGCTGCGCGGCACGGCGGTTGACGGCATCCACGACGCTCGTCGCCGGCTGGCCGACGCCGACCTCGCCGGAGGTCACCTCGACCGTGTGGCTGACCAACCCCGGCACCGGACGCTGCACGTCCAGCACCTCGAGCTCGTAGCCCGGTCCCACGATCACACCCCTGTCGGCGACCTGGCCGCCGCTCTCCGCGTAGAGCGAGGTCTCGGCGAGGATCACTTCGGCGATCTGGCCCTGCAGCGCTCGCTGCGCGGGGGCGCCGTCGACGAGCAGTCCGAGGACGGTCGACTCGGTCTCCCAGTCGGTGTACCCGGTGAAGACCGTCTCGCCCTTCGCGCGGAAGTCGCGGTAGATGCTCGTGTCGGCGAGCTGGCGCTTGCGTGAGCGGGCGTCGGCCTTCGCTCGGGCCCGCTGCTCGTGCATCAGGGTGTCGAACGCGTCGCGGTCGACGGTGAGCCCGGCCTCTTCGACGATCTCCATCGTGAGATCGATCGGGAAGCCGTACGTGTCGTGGAGCAGGAACGCCTCCGCGCCGCCGATCGAGGTGGTCCCGGCATCCTTGGCCGCCGCGATGGACGCGTCGAGGTTCTCCGAGCCTGCGGCGAGCGTGCGCAGGAACGTGGCCTCCTCCGCGAGGGCATAAGTCACGAGACGGTCGTAGTCGGTGCCGACCACCGGGTAGGCGTCCTTCATGGCATCCCGCGACGCCGCGAACAGGGTCGCGAACGTCGCTCCGTCCACACCCAGCAGACGCATGGAGCGGATGACGCGGCGCATGAGGCGGCGGAGGATGTAGCCGCGACCTTCGTTCGCCGGGGTCACGCCGTCGCTCAGCAGCATGAGCGAGGAGCGCACGTGGTCGGCGACGACGCGGAAACGGACGTCGTCGTCGTGGTTCGCGCCGTAGGACTTTCCCGACAGGGCGACGGCGGCATCGAGCACGGGGCGCACCTGATCGGTCTCGTACATGTTGTCGACGCCCTGCTTGAGGAACGCGATGCGCTCCAGGCCCATGCCGGTGTCGATGTTCTTGTTGGGCAGCTCTCCGACGATCGTGAAGTCGTACTTGCTGCGCACATCCGTGATCTCGTACTGCATGAACACGAGGTTCCAGATCTCGACATAGCGGTCGTCGTCGGTTGCCGGTCCGCCGTCGATGCCGTACGCGGGGCCGCGGTCGAAGAAGATCTCCGAGCAGGGGCCCGCGGGGCCGGGCAGGCCCGTCGACCAGTAGTTCGTGTCCTTACCCAGGCGCTGGATGCGTTCTTCGGGAAGGTCGGTCAGACGCAGCCACAGGTCGTGCGCCTCGTCATCCTCTTCGTAGACCGTGACCCACAGGTCCTTCGGGTCGAAGCCGAGCCCGCCCTCCTCCTCGGAGGTGGTCAGCAGCTCCCAGGCGTAGCGGATGGCGCCTTCCTTGAAGTAGTCGCCGAACGACCAGTTGCCGAGCATCTGGAAGAAGGTGCCGTGTCGCGGGGTCTTGCCGACTTCTTCGATGTCGTTGGTGCGGATGCACTTCTGGTTGTCGGCCGCGCGCGGGTAGGGCGCCGGCACGTCGCCGGAGAGGTAGGGAATGAAGGGCACCATTCCGGCGACGGTGAACAGCAGTGCCGGGTCGTCGGTGACCAGGGACGCGGAGGGCACGATCGTGTGCCCGTTCTTCTCGAAGTAGTCCAGGTAGCGCTGGGCGATCTCGGCGGTCTTCATCTGTGGGTTCCTCGGCAGAGCACGGGCGTGCGGGATCGGGCGGTCCCGGACGGGACGGGACGGTGCGGGGTGGGTCAGTCGGCGTTCTTGACGACGTCGTGCGCGGCGTCCACGGCGCTGGATGCCGCGTCCTTCGCGGCCTCGACGGCGTTCGCGGCGGCATCCTTGACGTCTTCGGCGATGCCGTCGATCTTCGCCTCCTGGGCGCGATATGCCTCGCCGATGCGGTCGGTGAACTCGGTGATGCGCGCATCGACCTCGGCGAGAACTTCGTGGCCGCGCGGATCCTTGTTCACGAAGTGGGCGGCGACGAAGCCTCCCGCGAGACCCACGACGAACCACAGCACCTTCTTCATGCGTTCCATGTTAGGTGCACGGCTCGTGTCGGTGGGTCTGCGGGAACGCCGAAGGGCGCCGGGGAGAACCCCGACGCCCTTCGGATGTGCATGCGCTCAGCGCGCGGCGTAGTACTCGACGACGAGCTGGACGTCACCGGTGACGGGGACCTCCGCACGCTTCGGACGACGCACGAGCTTGGCCTGCAGCTTGTCGAGCTCGACCTCGAGGTAGCCCGGGACGGGGGGCAGAACCTCGGCGTGGCCACCGAGGGCGGCGACCTGGAAGGGCTCCAGCGACTCGCTCTTGGGCTTGACGTGGATGGTCTGACCCGGCTTCACGCGGAACGACGGGCGGTCGACGAGCTGGCCGTCCACGAGGATGTGGCGGTGCACGACGAGCTGACGGGCCTGCGCCGTGGTGCGGGCGAAGCTGGCACGCAGCACGAGGGCGTCGAGGCGCATCTCGAGCAGCTCGACGAGGTTCTCACCCGTCAGGCCGTCCTGACGACGAGCCTCATTGAACGTGTTGCGCATCTGCTTCTCGCGGATGCCGTACTGCTCGCGCAGACGCTGCTTCTCGCGGAGGCGGACGGCGAAGTCGCTGTCCTGCTTGCGCTTGGTGCGGCCGTGCTCGCCGGGAGCATACGGGCGCTTCTCGAGATACTTGGCTGCCTTGGGGGTCAGCGCGACGCCGAGGGCGCGCGACAGACGCACCTTGCGGCGGTCCTGGGACTTCGTAGCCACGAAGTGTTCCTTTCGTTACGCGGACGCGACTGTCGCGCCTCGCGGACGTATCGCCTCTCCTCGCCCTGTCCGGACTGCACGCCGGGGCATGCCGGAAGGTCGGTGAAGAAAAGAGGGGATGCCCGAAAACCGGTTTCGAGCCACTCCACTGTATCAGAGGGCGTCCGCGTTTGAATTGCAGCGATAGATGTCGCGGTTGTCGCGTCGTTCAGTGTCCGATGAGGAGGGCTTCCTGGGCGGCGTCGACGGCCTCGGGCGTGAGGTGGGTGTGCCCGTTGATGTCAAGAACACGTCGGATCTGAGTGACGAGGCGATCGGCGAGGCGGAAGTTCCCGTTCGTGGCGCGCACGATCGCGGCGAGGGCGGCGGTGTGAGCGAGCCCTGAATCACCGGGGTCTGGTGCGGGGAGGCGCTGTGTGACGACGGCGGTGAGTTCGTCACTGCGGAGAGGACGGTATTCGTGGGCGAAGCCGATGCGGCTGTAGAGCTGAGGGTAGCGCGCGAGGCGTTTTTCAATGCCGGGCATGCCGATGAGGATGACGCCCATGTGGTGGCGGTCGTAGAAATCGCGGACTTGTTCGAGGCCGGCGGTTTTGAGCCGGTCGGCTTCGTCGATGATAAGCAGTTCTGTGTTCCCGCTGTGTTGGGATTCGGGATGGACGTAGGGGTCGACGTGACCGTACCGGGCATGATCAATGGCCCACGAGACTTGTTGGCACGCGCGGGGCAGGCCCTGGTCGATCTGCTTGATGGTGGCGGCGACGGTGGGGGTGAAGAACGCCGTTCGACTCTGCTGGACGCCCTCGGGGACGGGAGGGAGCAGGCCACCGTTTCGGGCGAGCGGGTACCACTGTTCCCAGTCGTCGGTGCCGGCGTAGTGGCGGGCGGAGAGAGTCTTGCCGATGCCGGGCGGACCGTAGCAGAGGCCGATGAAGCGGTGTGAGCGTACGGTGTCGGCGAACTCCACGAATCGTCGGTGCTCTCGGGTGCTGACGAACGCGGGGCGGGTGTCGGTGTGTGGTGGGGGCGCCTGGGTGAATTCGTCGAAGGTGCCGTTGAGGAACCGTCGCCCGTCGTCGTCCGCGCCGACGAGGACGGACACCGGCTTTCCGACGGTCGATTCAGTCGTTGGCATAGGTCCTCAGCCTGTGTCTCTTCGATTGCGGGGCTGGCGCGTCGGGCTCGGAGGGAGAGAGAGGCGCGGCCGCGGGTCGGTGCCGAGTGTCTTCCGGCAGAGAGCTGGCGACGTTGCTGAGGGAGCGAAGTTGCTGCTTCAGCGCCCGGCGCCGGGTGTTCCTTGCGCTCTGCAGGTCGGCGAAGGTGATCGTTTCGGAGGAGCGTTCAGGGGCGATCGCGCGGCATAGGAACGCGTTGTCGTGAAACAGTCGGATCTCGCCGAGGTCGCGGGGGTCGTATCGGACGGTGACGTCTTCACCGACGTAGGCGGCGAGGACGGGCGAAACGTATCGGGTGGAGGCGAATCGGATGCCGTCGCGCTGCACTCGTCTGGTGGCGGTGGCGGTCAGCAACAGCAGGTCGAGGTCTTCCGAGTGTGCGGGCATACGCGGGATGAAGCTCCCGCTGCGCCAGCGCGCGTCCGGTGCCGTCCCGGTCGCGGAGTGCGGGCGCTCGTTGTACTCGTCGACGATGAACCGCTCGAGGACGTCATCGAGCTGGTGCAGGGTCAACATGGGGGCGCTGGTGGGTGTGCCGCCGGTGCCGTGCGGGATGAAGCCAGGTAGGTGCGGGAGCAATTCGGTCGTGATGGTGCGGTAGAACCGCTCGATCTTGCCGCGTCCTTGCGGAACGCCGACCCGCGAGTGAATGAGGCGCACGTGCAGATCCAGACACACCTGTTCGATCCGAGCAGAGGTGAAATCCGACCCGTGATCGCTGTAGAGAACATCGGGGAGCCCCGACACCACCCACGAGGCATGTCGTTTCCGGCTCGCGGCCTGGTGAAACGCCAGTGCGGAGCGCTCGGACGTGGGCGCCGAAACCGCTAAGGCGTATCCGGCGACGGCACGGGAGTAGTCATCGAGCACGATCGTCAGCCAGGGGCGCACAGGCGTCTGCTTGTCGTCGAGGATCATCACGTCCAGCAGCGTGCGGTCCATCTGCCACTGCTCATTCGGGGCGGTTGTCGTACGCCGGTAGACGAGCTCGAATTTGTCGCGATAGGCGTCACCGCCCTCAGCGAGAGCTGTCAGGCCCGGGTCGATAGCGTGCACGATTTGGCGAACGGTCGTGTACCCGGGAGCTGGCAAACCTCGATCGCGCGCGATATCGCCGACGCGCCGATGGATGTACGCGATGGTGGGAGCCGGCCGGCGCACGGCCAGCGCCTCGATCGCCGTGACCAGTTCCGTGGGGATACGGGAGGCACCTTTATCTCGGCGAGGCGGTCTTGCGAGCTGCCCCGCACCGATGCGAGCGGCCCATCGTTGCAAGGTTCGCACCGTGACGCCGGAGTGCTCCGCGATCCGCGTCCACGGCACACCGTCGAGGTGTTGGCGCACAAGCTCGGCTTTCTGCCGGTCGCTGAGGTGCGCCATGATCCCTCGTCAGGCCCGCTCGACGTGATCGGCCAGGTGCCGGTAGATCGTGGGCCGGGATACCCCGAAGGTGTCGGCGATCTCTTGCACGGTGTGCGCACTCTCGTCGTACATCGCGCGGGCCTGTCGAATCTTCGTCGGCGTCATCTTGAACTTTGGGCCGCCCTTACGCCCCCGAGCTCGCGCCGCCGCCAGGCCATCATGCGTCCGTTCCACAATCAGGTCGTGCTCGAACTCGGCGATCGTGGCGAGCATATGGGGCTCTTCGCAGTTGAGGGTGTAGTCGAGGGTCGGCGGCTGGTTCGCGGATAGACGTCGAGGT
>NZ_JAUF01000104.1:0-16406 GCF_000585455.1 Microbacterium sp. MRS-1 | reverse complement strand
ACACGCCGCCCGGGCGCGCGTCGCACCGGCGTGTCGCCCGGCATCCCTTGCACTTCGGATGCCGCCGCCGCATGCCGCCGCTCCCGCCGGCGGTCGGCACGCCTGCAAGCCCCCGCCCACCGCACGCGCTCAGCGCGGGGGCCGCACCACGCGGTAGCGCAACGCCTGGATGCCGCGGGCCCACCGGCGGCTCGAGACGAGTTCGAGGCTCGTCGGACCGACGCCCCGCGGATAGAACGGGGTGCCCCCGCCGAGCAGGATCGGGTACACGACGCTCCGATACTCGTCCACGAGTCCGGCTGCGGCCACCGCGGCCGCCAGTGTCGCACCCCCGATCGCGATCTCCCCGACCTCGTCGTCGTCGCGCAGGCGCGCGATCTCCTCCACGAGATCGCCCTGCAGCAACGTCGTGTTCTGCCCGGGCGCGGCATCCAGCGTCGACGAGACGACGATCTTCGGCAGCTCGTTCCAGACCTCGGCGAACTCGCGCTCGAGCGGATCGAGGGTGGGTGCGACCTCCGGATCCTCCCAGTACCGCATCGTCTCGTAAAGGCGCCGGCCCAGGAAGTGGGCGCTGAGACCACGCACCTCCTCGAGGGCGGCACGGAAGATGTGCTCGTCGGGCACGCCCCAGTCGAAGCGGCCCTCGGCATCCGTGATGTAGCCGTCGAGCGAGTGCGACATGGAGAGGATGATCCGGCCCACGTTCCGCTCCTTCGCGACGGTGCTGCGCCCTCGACGCTACCCCCGCCCGCGGCGGGGCGACACCCGGTCGCTCCGCGTCAACGAGATGCCGAGGTCAGCACGCCCCCGTTCGCGGCCCGCGGCACGAGGCGCTCGAGCTGCGTCACGTGCCGCGGCTCGAGTTCGGCGAGGGTCGACACGCCCAGGAGCTTCATGGTGCGCTCGATCTCGGTGCGGAGGATCTCGATCGTGCGGTCGACACCCTGACGTCCGCCCGCCATCAGGCCGTAGAGGTAGGCGCGCCCGATCAGCGTGAACTTCGCCCCCATCGCCACGGCCGCGACGATGTCGGCGCCGTTCATGATGCCGGTGTCGATCATGACCGTGGCATCTTTGCCGACCTCGCGCACGACCTCCGGCAGGAGGTGGAACGGGATGGGCGCCCGGTCGAGCTGCCGTCCGCCGTGGTTGGAGAGGATGATGCCGTCGACGCCGCGGTCGATGAGACGCTTCGAGTCCTCGACGTTCTGCACGCCCTTGACCACGATCTTGCCGGGCCAGAGGCTGCGGATGACGTCGAGGTCGTCGTAGCTGATGGTCGGGTCCATCGCGGAGTTCAGCAGCTCGCCCACCGTGCCGCCGGTCGTCGACAGCGACGCGAACTCGAGCTTGGGGGTGGTGAGGAAGTCGATCCACCACCAGGGCCGCGGGATGGCGTTGATGATGGTGCCGACCGTCAGCTGCGGCGGGATCGAGAAGCCGTTGCGCTTGTCGCGCAGGCGCGCGCCCGCGACGGGGGTGTCGACGGTGAACTGCAGCGTGTCGAAGCCCGCGGCCGCCGCCCGGCGGACGAGACCGTACGAGATCTCGCGGTCGCGCATGACGTACAGCTGGAACCAGTTGCGCCCGTGCGGGTTCGCGGCCTTGACGTCCTCGATCGAGGTGGTGCCGAGGGTCGAGAGGGTGAACGGGATGCCGGCGGCACCGGCGGCTCCCGCCCCCGCCGTCTCGCCCTCGGTCTGCATCAGCCGGGTGAAGCCGGTGGGCGCGATGCCGAAGGGCAGCGCCGAGGGGCCACCGAGGATCTCCGTCGACATGTCGACCTCGGCGGCGGGGCGCAGGATGTCGGGGTGGAACTCGACGTCCTGGAAGGCCTGGCGGGCGCGCGCCAGCGACAGCTCGCCCTCCGCCGCACCATCGGTGTAGTCGAAGGCGGCCTTCGGCGTACGACGCTTGGCGATCGTGCGCAGGTCGGCGATCGTGAGGGCGCCCTCGAGACGGCGCTTGCGGCCGTCGAGTTCGGGCTTCTTGAACTGCATGAGCTCCAGGAGCTCGCCGGGCTTGGGCAGCTGACGCTTCACGGGTGACATGGCGGGCCTTTCAGGTGGGGACGACGGTGTGTGGTGACGCGGGCCGGATCAGGGCAGCATCCACGAGAGGACGGAGGACTGCAGACCGACGAGCAGACACATGGCGGCGAGCATGCCGATGCTCCACCAGATGACGCGGCGGAGGATCGCCGACTCTTGGCCGACCAGGCCCACGGCGGTGGCGGCGATGGCGAGGTTCTGCGGGCTGATCATCTTGCCGATGACACCGCCGGAGGTGTTGGCCGCGACGAGCAGCGCCGGGTCGAGGCCGGCCTTGAGCGCGGCGCTCTGCTGCAGCGTGGCGAACAGCGCGTTGGCGCTCGTGTCCGAACCGGTGACTGCCGTTCCGAACCAGCCGAGGATCGGCGAGAGGAAGGCGAACAGGGCTCCGGTGCCGGCGATGAACGCGCCGATCGTCAGCGTCTGTCCGGAGATGTTCATGAGGTAGGCGAGGGCCAGCACCGATCCGACCGTGAGCAGCGAGAAGCGGAGCTTCACGAGCGTCTGCCACCACGTTCGGGCGGCGTCCTGCAGCGGCAGACGGTAGACGAGCGCCACGACGACGCCGCAGATCACGAGCAGGCTGCCTGCCGACGACAGCCACGGCAGCGTGTACACCGTCGCCCCGGATGCGGCGCCGGACGAGGTGAGGATGTGGCCGTTCAGGCCCGGCCAGGGGATCTTCACGTCGGTCGCGCCGAGGGCCGCCTTGAGGTCGGGGACGAGCTTGGCGAGCGAGAAGACGACGATGACGAGCAGGTACGGGAAGGTCGCGAGGAAGACCGTCCGCGCGTCGAGCGGGACGTCCGATACCGGGACGGCGCCGGTGGTCGCAACGGGGCCGGTGGTGGTGCGCGTCGACGCGGATGCCGAGGACGTGCCCGTGGCCGACCCGGCACGGGCCGCGCGCGACCCGGCCCGACGGGTGCGGATGCTGCCGGTGGCCGCCTTCTCGCTGGCGAGCAGGTCGACGGCGGCGTTGGTGAGCAGACGCTCACGGGCGGCCTCCGTGCCGCGCGGCTGCCAGAAGCGCAGGAGGATGACGGCGGCGAGGATGCCGGCGAGCGAGGCGACGATGTCGGTGAGCTCCACCGAGATCCACGTCGCACTGACCCACTGGGCGATCGCGAACACGACACCGAACACGACCGTCGCGGGCCAGGTCTCGCGGATGCCGCGCCACCCGTCGGCGAGCAGCACGATGATGAGCGGGACGAAGACCGCGATCAGGGGCGTCTGGTGGCCGACGATGGCGCCGATGTGCCGGTAGTCGATGCCCGTGAGGGCCCCGGCGGTGACGATGGGCGTGCCGACCGCGCCGAACGCGACGGGCGCGGTGTTGGCCAGCAGCACGATGACGGCCGCACGCATCGGCGAGAAGCCGGCGGCCATGAGCATCACGCCCGTGATGGCGACCGGTGCGCCGAAGCCGGCGAGCGCTTCGAGCAGTCCGCCGAAGCCGAACGCGATGATGACGGCTTGGATGCGCGGGTCGTCGGAGAGGGCGTTGATCACGCGCCGGAGGTCCTCGAAGCGGCCGCTGCGCACCGTCAGCTCATAGAGCCAGATCGCATTGAGCACGATCCACATGATCGGGAACAGCCCGAAGACGAAACCCTGCGTGGATGCGAGGAGTGCGAGGTCGATCGGCATCCGGAAACCGAGCACCGCGACCAGGACGGCGACCGCGAGTCCGGTCAGTCCCGCCCAGTGCGCCTTCCAGCGCAGCACGCCGAGCGCGAGGAACACCGTGAGGAACGGGAGGCTGGCCACGAGAGCGGAGAGCGCGAGGCTCCCGCCGACCGGGGCGAGTTCGGGTGTGTACATCTCTGTCTCTTTTCGTACGTCGTTGTGCGAAGGGCGGAGTGACCGGGGTGCGGATGCGGACCTTTTAGAGGTCTGACCGCTAGCGCAATCTATGTGACTGACCGCTAGGCTGTCAAGAGATTCGAGAGAGGTGGCGCGGATCCGATGGCGGAGAACGCACCCGATTCCCTGTGGCAGCCGGTCAAGAAGGCGCGCGCCCACGAGCTCGTGATCGAGGCGATCGAGGACCGGATCCTGTCCGGCGCCCTGCAGGTCGGTGACGCGCTGCCCCCCGAGCGGGAGCTCTCGACGAGCCTGGAGGTCAGCCGGGCGGGAGTGCGCGAAGCGGTCCGTGTGCTCGAGGCACAGGGCGTACTGCGCTCCCAGCCCGGAGCGGGCGCCACCGCCGGGACATTCGTGGCGGCCCTGCCGCGCGATGCGCTCACTCGCTTCCTCCGCCTGCACGTCGCGCTGTCGAACTTCACGATCCAGGACGTGACCGATGCGCGCGTCGTGCTCGAGCGCGCCAGCGCGGCATCGGCGTCCCGCCGGCACGACGACACGGCGCGGTCGCGGATGGTCGAGGCGCTGGACCGCATGGATCAGCCGCACTCCTCCCGCGACTCGTTCAACGAGGCCGACACGCAGTTCCACCTCGCGATCGCGGAGGCCTCGGGCAGTGCCCTCTCGGCCGCGCTGACCGCGGCGATCCGCAGCGCCATGAAGGTGCCGATCCTGCGCGCCGCCGAACGCACCGAGGAGTGGCCCGACGAGGCGCAGCGCCTGCGCCGCGAGCACCGCGCGATCTATGCAGCCATCGACGAGGGAGATCCGGCCCGCGCCGCCGACCTCACCGAAGCGCACATCCGTCGCGCGGCATCCGTACTGTTCGGCCTCGAGTCGCCAGACAGTCGCGCATGAGGGGCAGCCGCCTGCGCCTGCCACCCTGTCTCGGCGGCCGGGGCGCTCGCTTCGCAGGCGCGCACGCACACGCTGGAACACCTCCGCCGTGGGCCGCGACGACGGGTCGAGGGAGGTCATCGCGGTGAGTAGCGACCTCCATCCTTGGCCGAGCCCTCCGGGAACCTCGGGGTGTCGAGTGAGTCGGGCGAGGATCGTCGCCTGAATCGACTCACCGACGAACTGCTTCGTCCCGGTGAGCGCTTCGATGGTGAGCAGACCGAGCGCATAGATGTCGGACGCCGGCACGGTGGGTTCACCTCGCACCTGTTCGGGGGCGGGATAGGAGGCCGTGCCGATCACGACTCCGGGCGAGGTGACGCGGGCTGCGTCGAGGAGGTGTGCGACGCCGAAGTCCACGAGAACCGGCCGGAACGGGACGACTCCGTGCCGGATCGGGCGCAGCAGCACGTTCGCAGGCTTGATATCGCGGTGGACGATGCCGGCGTGGTGGACGACCGCCAGCGCGCCGGCGAGACCGATGATGAGCGAGACGACCTCCCCACCGGTCAACGCGTTCTGCGCAAGACGGTCGTGAAGCGTCTGCCCCGGCACGAGCTCCAGTGTCGTCTTCCCTCCAATATGCGACGCATCCGACTCGCCTCACCGCGCATGCCCCCCAGAATGCGCGGTGAGACAATTCTCCTCGGCCTGCTGTACGCGGCCGGGGCGGCCTGCATCGCGGTGGGCGCCGCCCTCGTATCCGGGATGGGCGGCGAGTTGCCCGTCGACGGCCCGACCGACCAGGAACGAGCACGATGGGTGTGGGGTAACGCGCTCCCCGTGATCGGCGCCGTGCTGACGATCAGTGGCGGCGGGCTCCTCGTGGTGTTCCGCGGGCGTCTGGGACTCACGCTGAGGGCGGCTGCCGGGGCCGCGCTGGCAGCGCTGATCCTGGTCGGACTGCTCTACGTGTTCACCTGGGGCCTCTTCAAGGCGTGAGGTGAGTTCGGCAGGCCCCCTTCGTGTGCTGCGCGGATGCCGGGCTCCGACCGTACACCGACGGCGATGAGCCAGACGGCGAACCAGATCTCGAAAGCGAAGACGGGCACCGCGGCGACGCCGGCGGCGACGCCGTTCAGCGGGATCGCTCCGGCGAGCTGCAGCCCGTTGCTGACGAGCACGATCACTCCGCCCGCGATTCCCAGTGCGGCGAGGGCGCGGGGCACGGCCCGCGCGTCCCACAGCAGCCAGCCGAGGATCACGGTGTTGACGCTGATGACGAGGCCTTGACCGAGCAGGAACGCGGCCGTGTGCATCGCCGTAGACTCGCCCTCGGCCGTGGCGTTCACAAGCGCCGATCCGAGCATCGGGAGCGCCCCCGCGACGATCACCGCCGCTTCGAGCGTGCGCAGCAGCGCGAAGCTCGCGGCGCGGGCAGGACCGCGCGACTGCAGCAACACCCAGAGCAGCACGCCGGTGCCGAGGCACCCGAGTGCGAGCACGAATTCCAGGGCGACACCGGCGCGGAGGAGACCTCCGCCGTAGGCGATCACGGCGGCGACCGAGGTGACATGCGTGACGAGATAGAGGACGCCGGCGAGGCGGGCCTGGCGTCGGGCGAGCTGAGACACGGGGTTCCTTTCGCGGGTGGTATACGGCGTACACCGATTCGGCAACAGACTAGGTGTACGGTGTATACGTGTCAACTATGCGTCCGCGTCTCGACCTGGAGCGCATCGTCGACGCGGCGACCGCCATCGCCGACGAGGGCGGCCTCGACGCGGCGAGCATGCGTGCGGTCGCCGAGCGCCTGGGGGTCACGCCGATGGCGCTGTACAAGCACCTCGATGACCGCGCCGCCCTCGTGGACGCGATGCTCGACCGGGTTCTCGCCGGCGTCGCTTCACCCGCGCCGACCGCGTCATGGGACGACGCCGTGCGTTCTCGGATCATGGCCGTGCGCGTCGCACTGTCATCGCACGCCTGGACCCGGCAGGCGATCGAGACGCGTGAGCGCGCCACACCTCGCGTCCTCGCGCACATGGACGCGCTCATGGCGGACATGTTCGAGGGGGGACTGTCGGCGGATCTCGTGCATCACGCCATGCACGCGTTGAGCACCCGCATGTGGGGCTTCACGCGCGACGTGCTGCCGACGCCGGTTCCCCCCGACGACCCGCGGGAGCGCGCCACCACGATGGCCGCGTTCGCGACGGCATACCCCGCGATCGTCCGCATGGCCACCACGGCGCCGCACGCCGGGGAGGCCTGCGACGACGACGCGGAGTTCGCCTTCGCCCTCGACCTGCTGCTCGACGGCATCCGCCGCCGGCACGAGCAGGCGTGGACATCGACCGGAGCTGGTGACGCGCTCCGCCGTTGACGTGGAGTCAGGGAAGGCCGCTTGCGCGAGCATGCGTGGGTGCGCGGCGCCTACGAGGACATGGTGGTTCTCGGGCTGTTGCGCGCGGAGTGGGAGCGCAAGGACGGCTGACGTCGCGCCCCGCTACTGAGCGGATGCCGGCGGCACGACCGTGCCCTGATGGAAGCGCAGGCGCGGTGCGGTGCCGCCGACGTCCCACAGTGATGAGTGCCGACTGATCCGCGAGGGCGTCGTGAGCCGATAGGTGACCAGCACCAGCTCGGGCGAGAGCTGACGGAACTGCCACTCATCGGTCTGCGGCGTGACGCGCGAGTCCGCGCTCTCCTCGGCAAGCGCACCGACGATCTGCTCCCGCGTCCAGAGGGCGCCGGAGCGGCCGATCTCGACGAAAGCGGGGTGCAGCAGCTCGTCGACCCGCGCGGTGTCGCGGCGCACGTCGGCGGTGAGCAGGGCCGTCTCGGCATCCTTCACCGCCTCCCATTGCCGCACTGCGGCGTGACGCGCCAGCCGCACGATGTGGATGGGATGGCCGGCAAAGAGCTGATCGCGTTCGAGCCCGTCGCGGACGAAGCCATTGCGCAGATAGAACGCTTCGGCGCGGGGGTTGTCGTCCATCATCCAGAGGTAGGCGTCGCCGGCACCGATCGCCGCGTCCAGCAGCAGCTGCCCCGCACCGGTACCGTGGTGCGCCGCCAGGACGTAGATGCCCTCCAGCTCCCGCGACGTCGGCCGATCGTCGTCGCGCCCGTCACCGGCCGTCGCCCAGCCGACGATCCGCCCGTCGACCTCGGCGACGAAGACGTCGGTGACGTCGTCTTCGATGATCGACGCCCACCGCTCGATGCGCGGCTCGACCCGCAACCCGGCGAGGACCGTCGCCGGAAGCTGGCGGACATACGCCTCGCGCCAGGCCTGGACATGAACCGCGGCGATGCCCCGGGCGTCGTCGACGGATGCCGGGCGCACGCGCACGGCCCGGGATGGCGGACTCATGGTCATACGCTCATGCTCGCAGACGGATGCCGGGCGTGCGCCTCAGGCGGTGAGGGCCGAATCGACGATCTCGAACACGGCGGGATCCCACGTGGGGGCCCGCTCCCACGGCAGGTCGAGGCCGTTCGCGAAGAAGATGCTGTGCCGCGGCGGCCAGGACCTCGGCAACGTCGGAGAAGCCCTGCCACGTCCTCTCCTCGGGCGCGTCCAGCCGAGAGCCGGACGGGCGGACGCGCCCCCGCGGCCTGCCGCGCGTGCGATCAGGGCGCGACGGCGCCCCTCAGCGGGAGTCGTGGCGCGCGGCGGGCAGGGCGTCGCCCCGGGCATCCTTCCGCGTCTTCAGGAGGCTCGCGATCGTCGCGACGGCGACGGTGGCAGCGATGAACAGCAGCGACAGCCAGATGGGGATCTCGGGAATGAACGTCACGTGCTCGCCGCCGTTGATGAACGGGAGCTCGTTCTTGTGGAGCGCGTGGATGAGCAGCTTCACGCCGATGAACGCGAGGATCACGGCGAGTCCCTGGGCGAGGTACACGAGGCGCTCGAGCAGACCGCCGATGAGGAAGTAGAGCTGGCGCAGACCCATCAGTGCGAAGGCGTTCGCCGTGAAGACGAGGTAGGCCTCCTCGGTGAGCCCGTAGATCGCGGGGATCGAGTCGACGGCGAAGACGAGGTCGATGAAGCCGATCGCGACGATGACGAGGAGCATGGGGGTGACGAAGCGGCGACCGTCCTTCTTCACCGTGAGCCGGTCGCCGTCGTACTCGTCGCTGACCGGCAGCACGCGGCGCACGAGGCGCATGAACCAGCCGTCGGCGGGGTTGGACTCGCCGTGCGCGAACGCCTGTCGGTAGGCGAGGAACAGCAGCAGCGCGCCGAAGAGGTAGAACACCCACGAGAAGTTCTCGATCAGCGCCGCCCCGACGGCGATGAAGGCGCCGCGCATGATGAGGGCGATGACGATGCCGATCATCAGCACTTTCTGCTGGTACATCTTCGGCACCGCGAACCCGGTCATGACGATGAGGAACACGAACAGGTTGTCGATCGACAGGGCCTTCTCGGTGAGGTACCCGGCGAAGTACTCGCCGCCGTATCCCCACCCCGAGAAGACGCCCACACCGACACCGAACAGAAGCGCGAGGCCGATGTAGAAGGCCGACCAGCGCGCGGACTCGCCGACGGTCGGCTCGTGCGGCTTGCGCACGTGCGCGAAGAACTCCCACACGAAGAAGGCGATGGTGACGGCGATCGTGATGATCCACACGAGCGGGGTGATGTTCACAGGAGGCTCCCGAAAATGGCGTGACGTGGTCGACGCCAGAGTCTCCCCCATCCCTTGCGGGACCGGTCGGCCCGGGCCGCGACGCGACCGTAATGACGAGCCGTCCGTATCGGAGTACTCCCCCTGGACTGCTGACACAGTAGGGCAGCGAAGTGACGCGAAGCTGGGAAGTCGCCGGGTGCCGCAGCATCCGACCAGCGCCGGCGATCAGGATGCCGTGCGGATGCGCACCTCGCGCTCCATCCGCTTCTCGTGGCGGGCGCGTCCCTTGACCGCCTCGGCCTCACGGTTCTTCGGCGGTGCGGTCGTCACGAGCGCGTCAAGCAGGCGACGCGTGGCGGCGGCGATCTCGTCGATGGCCGCGTCGAACGCCTCGGCGTTGGCGCGCGAAGGATGCGTCGATCCACTCACTTTGCGGACGAACTGCAGGGCCGCTTCGCGCACCTCGTCATCGGTGGTGGGCGGTTCGAAGTTGTGGAGCACCCGGATGTTTCGGCACATGCGGCGAGCGTAGACCGCGGCGCGCGGCAGCGACAGAGGTGGCGCCGCGCGCGGGCAGCCCCGATCAGCCCTGCGCGGCCGACCCGTAGGCGCCGGCGCGGATCTCCTCGAGCAGCGGCGGGCGGGCGGGTATCCAGCCGAGGGAGCGCGCCTTCTCGCCGCGTCCCTGCTGGTCGAGCATGAGCGCATCGGCGAAGGGGGCGCCCAGGCGTGCGCGCGAGGCCTCGACGCCCTCCGCAGCGACCGGACCGTCGGCGAGCGCTTCGCCGAGCTCGGTGACCGTCGCGTTGTGGCCGCTGAGACCCAGCACGCGTCCGACCGGCGCGGAGCGCTCGATCACCCGCACGTACAGTTCGGCGAGGTCGTCGACGTGCACGGTCGCCCAGTGCTGGGTGCCGTCGCCGATG
The DNA here is from genome assembly GCF_000585455.1 of Microbacterium sp. MRS-1. Classification (NCBI taxonomy): domain Bacteria; kingdom Bacillati; phylum Actinomycetota; class Actinomycetes; order Micrococcales; family Microbacteriaceae; genus Microbacterium; species Microbacterium sp. MRS-1. The sequence goes on along the minus strand of NZ_JAUF01000104.1, from coordinate 6,074 downwards.
ACGGTGAGGCGGCCTTCGCCGTCACGAGGCGCGGAGGCCAGCATGGCGGGGATTCCGGCGCCGTGGCCGTGCACGATGCCGGGCTCGACGATCGTGAGGGCGAGCTCTGCGGCGGCGAGCCGTGACTCCACCTCCTCACGCCAGGCGACGATCGCGGGCGGGTGGAACGGGGTCTGCTCGGTGAGGTCGTCCGACGGGCCGTGGATCCAGAGACCGCCCGTGTGGATGTAGGGCTTGCCGGTGCCGCCGAACGCGGCGATGACGGCATCGGCGACGGCGCTGTCGAACTGGGGGGCCGTGCCGTCACCCGGTGCGGCGGTGTGGATCGCAGCATCCACGCCCTCCAGCAGCGGAGTGAACCAGTCGGCGTCGGTGACGTCGCCGACCACCGCAGTCGCACCGGTCGCCGTGGCCTTCTGCGCGGCGTGCGCACTGCGCACCGGCGCAACGACGTCGTGACCATGGGCGCGCAGAACGTCGAGCACGGACGAGCCGATGTAGCCGGTGGCACCGGTGAGGAGGATCTTCATTCCGTCATCGTAGGCACGACGGCGGGGAGCGAGGGCCGGATTCGACCCGCTCGTCAACCCCGAGATCGGATGCCGCGGCATGCCTAAGCTGGCGGCATGCGACGGTGCGGCGGGGACCCCGGACGCGTCCGACGACGAGAGGCGGAGCGGCGATGCATGACGTCGTGGTGATCGGAGCAGGACTCGCGGGGCTGCGGTGCGCGGTGGTGCTGGCCGAGCGCGGGCTCGAGGTCGTCGTGCTCGACGCCGGAGATGAGGTCGGCGGCCGTCAGCGCACCGACCTCGTCGAAGGTTTCCGACTCGATCGTGGCTTTCAGGTGCTCAACCCGGCGTATCCGGCGCTGCGTCGCAGCATCGATCTCGACGCTCTGGCGCTGCGGTCGTTCCCCGTGGGCGTGCAGGTGCGCACCGATCGCGGCCTGGCTGAGCTGCGGCATCCGCTGCGCTCGCCGCTGTCGATCCCCCGAACGATCGGCAGCGGGCTGGTGAGCGCTGCGGATGCCGTGGCGTTCGCACGCTGGCTGACGCCGGCGTTCACGCGGCGGCTGTCGGCACGGGCGCGAAGCGATCGCGCGCTGCGCGAGGGGTGGGATGCCGCGGGCCTGCGCGGCCCCCTGCGCACCGCCGTGCTCGAGCCGTTCCTCGCCGGTGTCGTCGCCGAGGACCGTGAGGGCAGCTCGAACGCGTTCGTACAGGAGTTGGTGCGGTACTTCGCGCTGGGGCGGCCGGGGCTTCCCGCGCAGGGGATCGCGGCGGTGCCGGCGCAGCTGGCGGCGCGGGCGCGTGCTGCGGGCGCGGAGATCCGGCTCGGGGCGCGAGCGGAGCGCATCGACAGGGACGGCCCGATCGTCGAGGTCGGCGTCGCGGGTGGCGAGGCCCTCCGCGCCGGGCGGGTCGTGGTGGCCGTCGGCGCGGAGTCGGTGGCGGAGCTGGCGCCGGTGCCGCGACCCGCGACCAACGGGCTGCAGACGTGGTGGTTCGCGGCGACAGCAGCACCCTCGGCATCCGCTCTGCTGCGCGTCGACGGACGCGACGCCGCCCGCCGCGGGCCGGTCGTGAACACGGCGGTCGTGTCGCACGCCGTGCCGTCGTATGCGCCCGTGGGGCGTCATCTCATCGAGGCGACGTGCCTGCTGCCGCGGGGCGGCGCGGCCGCAGGCGAGAACGACGTGCGCCGGCACCTCGCCGAGCTGTGGGATGCCGGAGTCACGGACTGGCAGCTGCTGCGTCGCGACGACATCCCCGATGCGCTGCCCTCCCAGCCGGCACCGCTGCGCGCGCCCCGCCCGCCGCGCGTCACCGACCGGATGTACCTCGCCGGCGACCACCGACATGCGGCGTCGATCCAGGGCGCTCTCGCATCCGGCGAGCGCGCTGCTCGCGCGGTGCTCGTGGACGCGGGCGTGTGATGGGCGAGGCGGAGCCGCTGCGGTCGGTGGGCCTGCTCGTGTTGCAGGTGATCGTCTCGTCCATCGCGTACGTCATGGTCGTGATGCAGACATTCAGCATCGACGGCTGCGGAGACCGGTGCGACTTCACCCTCGTGACCGTGGCGTCTCGCGGCGCGCTGGTCGTGTCTGTCGTCGCGGCGCTGGTGAGCGCGGTGATCGTGGTGGCGCGCGGCTTCCGCCCGAGCTGGTGGGCGCCGGTCGGCGGGATGGCGCTGGTGGTCGTGACCACGGTCATCGCGATGTACGCGATTCGCGTCGCGACGCAGTGACGTGCGCCCCTGGACCTCGCTCCCCCACCGATAACCGGGTGCGCACCGCACACCGGCGCGGTCCGGAGGCCGAGCAGACCATCCCCGTGGCTCATCGCTGTGAGAATGGCACCGTGAAAGCCGTCCGACACGTCATGCTGGTCGTTGCGCTCCTCAACCTCGCCTTCTTCCTCGTCGAGTTCACCGTCGCACTCACCATTGGGGCTGTGTCGCTGTTCGCGGACAGTGTCGACTTCCTCGAAGACGCGCTCATCAACCTGTTGATCTTCGCGGCGCTGCCATGGACCGCGGCGCGCCGGCGGACCGTGGGTTCTGCGCTGGCATTCGTGATCTTGATTCCGGCGATCGCGACGATATGGATGGCCGTCGCGAAGGCATTCGACCCCGTGCCCCCGCCGCCGGGAGCTCTCACGATCACCGCCATCGGAGCCCTCCTAGTCAACCTCACCGCGGCATTCCTGCTCGTGCGTCACCGCCACCACCGCGGCAGCCTCACGAAGGCGGCATGGCTCTCCGCCCGCAACGACGCCCTCGCCAATCTGGCGATCATCGCCGTCGGCATCCTCACGTTCTGGTTCGCCACCGGCTGGCTCGACATCATCGTGGGCGCTGGCATCGGCCTCCTCAACGCCGATGCCGCCCGAGCTGTCTGGATGGCCGCCCGCGCCGAAACCGACCCCACGCTCTGACGGGCACGAGCACCGTGCGCCCGCAGGTCATCGTGCAGCGGCCGATGAGCTTCGAACGCTGATCAGGAACTCGTCGACGTGGGGCAGGTGCGCGCGGATGCTTGCCTCGGCGAGGCCGCCGATCTCGGTGCGCTCCGGGTCGGCGGTGACGATTGCGTCGCCTTCGAGGCGATGACCGACCCACCGTAGCCGGATGCGCTCCACGCTATCGATGCCGTCGACGTGGGCGAGAGCGTGCTCGGCGCGTTCGAGAAGCTCTGGTTCGATCGCGTCCATGAGTCGGCGTCCAATCGAGCCGATCGTGCCGAGCAGCAGGACGAAGATCGCGATGGAGATGATGATGCCGACGATCGGGTCAGCGAGGGGAAAGCCGAGCAGCACTCCGGCACCGCCGATGACCACGGCGAGAGAGGTGAAGCCATCGGTACGCGCGTGGACGCCGTCCGCGACCAGAGCTGCCGACCCGATTCGTCTCCCGATGCGGATCCGGTAGATCGCGACAAGCTCGTTGCCGGCGAAGCCGATCACACCGGCGACGACCACCCACCAGACGTTCTGCAACGGTTGCGGGTGCAGGAGCCGGTCGATCGACTGCCACGCCGCAACAACCGCAGACAGGGCAACGACCACGACGATGAAGAGGCCGGCGAGATCTTCCGCGCGACCGAACCCGTACGTGTACCGGCGGTTCGCGGCACGCCGACCGAGGATGAACGCGACCCACAGCGGGATCGCGGTGAGAGCATCCGAGAAGTTGTGCACGGTGTCGGCCAACAAGGCCACCGAGCCGCTGAACAGGAACACGACGGCCTGCAGAATCGTCGTCACCAACAGGATCACGAGGCTGATCACTAACGCGCGCACACCCTCGTGACTAGCCTCCATCGCATCATCGATCGAGTCGGCCGCGTCGTGGGTATGCGGCACGAACAAGCCGCGCAAGAAGCCCTTCAGCCCCGAGGGGTGATCGTGGTCATGGAGATGCACGCCACCGTCACTATGCAAGGCGTGGTCATGGTCATGGTCATGGTGCGAGGAGTGCACGTGCGACGGCGTCATCGGGCTTCGTCCTCGGCGTGATGGTGACGGGGGGTCCCGCCAAGCGAGTGCTCGGCTTGGAAGATCGCGTCGGCGACGAGCTGAGACGCGTGCTCATTCTCGAGTCGGTAGAACACACGCTGCCCCTCCTGGCGGGTCCCGACGATCCGGGCGAGCCGCAGCTTCGCGAGATGCTGAGACACCGCAGCGGGCGACTTGTCGACGATGTCGGCGATGTGATTCACCGAGAGTTCCCCGGCCGCGTCCAGCGCGAGAATGATTCGTACCCGCGTGGCGTCGGCAAGCATTCCGAAGACCTCGACCGCAAGCTCCACATACGGGCTCTCGACCGAAAATCCGCATTGCTGCTTATCTGCACTCATACGCAGATACGTTACTTCATCGCGGGAGGCCACTCGCACCCTTCGGTGACGCCGGATGCCGCAGGCACGTCCCTCACTCCCACGTGGCGGTATCGGGGTCGATGCCCGCGGCGCGCGCGCTCTCATCGATGGCCCGGCTCAGCCACGCCGCCAGCCCCGACCGCACCGCGTCGTAGTGCGCGGAGAAGCGCGGGTCGGCGACATACATCCGCCCGAGGCACACCTGCATCTGGCGTGTGACCGGGAAGAACTGCGAGAGCAGGGTGCGGTGTCGTTCGACGAGGCCGTTCGCCACGGCATCCCCGGGTGTCGCTCCGCCGTCGACGGCGGCGCCCATCTCGAGCTCGAACGCGGTCATCGCCTCGGTCACCGCCGCCCAGTCGCCGGCCGAGCGCGACGCCGCACGCTCCGCGTACTGCTGCCACTGCGCCGATTGTCCGTAGGCCTCGCGCGCCTGCGCGGGCCACTCGGTATTCCAGTCGGGGCCGAAGATGTCGCGCTGCTCGTCCTCGGAGAGCAGGATGCCGCGCTCCTGCGCCTCGATCATGCGGGCGAGGTCCTCGTCGAGGTCGTTGAGCTGGGCGATCCGCTGCGCGAGCTGGGCGCGCTGCACCCGCAACTGGTCGGCGACATCGCCCCCCGGCTCATCGAGAATGGCCCGGATCGCGTCGAGGTCGAGCCCGAGCTCGCGGTACACGACGATGCGCCGGAGGCGTTCGACATCGGCATCCGTGTAGAGCCGGTAGCCGGCCCGCGATCTCGCTGCAGGGCTCGCGAGGCCGATCTCGTCCCAGTGGTGGAGCGTCCGCACGGTCAGGCCCAGGCGCGCAGCCGTCTCGCCCACCGGCAGTCCGTCGTCAGACATGGGACTCATTGTCGTCGGTGCCGATGCCGACCGCGCGGAGGGTGCGGCCCTCGACGCTGTCGGGGTCGAACACCTTGCCCGCCGTGAAGATCACGCGGGTGTTCTCGGGGGTGATGACCTCGATGTCGCGGGTGTTCCACATCGTGTCGCGCGGGTGGGCATCGACGCCGAGGGCGCGCAGGGCCTCGGCGATCGGATCGATCTGGTCGAGCACGCAGGCGAAGCTCACGCTCGCGGCCGGGGCGGTGTCGTCTGGTGTGCCGGCGACGAGCAGGACGTCCTGGAACGCCCACCGGCGCAGGTGCGTCATCTGCCCCGGAATGCCGAACAGCTCGAAGAAGCCGAGGCCGCGGGTCCAGAAGTCGATGGATGCCGCGAGGTCCGCCGTCGGGATCGTCACGAACATGGGCATGCCGTAGATGCCGCGGAACAGCGGCGGGGCGACGGCGTCGGGTCCCGGGGCGGGGACGGGGCTGATGTCGAAAGCGTGGGGAAGGTCGGTCATGAGACCACGATCGAGCCTGACGTCGCGTGAGGGTCAAGCCCCGGATGCGATCCGTGTCTGCAGCGTGTGGATGGTCGATCCCAGGATGCCGCGGGCCAGCAATCCACCGGCGACGAACGGACCCGCGGCATCCTCGCCGACCGGTGGAAGCTGACGGAGGGCGGCGCGGACCGCCGGGGTCATGCGCTGCAGTTGCCACGCGATCTCGGCATCCGCGTCGTCGGGCCGGGCGGTGCTGACGGCCTTCACGGCGTAGGCGGCGGCACCGAGGGCGTGCGCGCCCATGTGCGCGACGCCCGACGCCTGCGCCGCCGACCGGGCCGCCGCGATCGCGGCGGGTGAGG
>NZ_JAUF01000103.1:0-6046 GCF_000585455.1 Microbacterium sp. MRS-1 | reverse complement strand
TCCGATCGCCGCGCCCGTGCTACCGGATCACTACAACCGCGCTACCCGAAGCCCCGGCTAAACACCGTCATCGTCCGCGACGGATTAGTGCTTTGCGCGCAGCGCGGGCTTCAATCGCTCCTACCCGGCCTCTGGGAGTTCCCCGGTGGCAAGATCGAGCCCGGCGAATCAGCACGCCAAGCAGTCGAACGTGAGATTCGTGAAGAGCTCGACTGCGAGGTTGAAGTCGGTGACGAGCTCACCACCACCACCCACGCCTACGACTTCGGGGACGTCACACTCACAACCTTCTGGTGTGTGCTTCGGTCCGGCGCCCCTCGCGTTACCGAACACTCCGAGGTCCGGTGGCTAAAACCTACAGAGCTGGACACCATCGAATGGGCGCCCGCAGACATCCCTGCGGTTCGCGCGATCGTCTCTGCAGGCTAAGGCCGCAGCAGCTCGAACGAGTCACCATCGCGTGTGGCGAGCGTGATGCCGAGATCGGCCGACAGCTCCATGAGATCGACCTCCGCGCGCCCAGGCAGCAGGATCATCGGAGTCGTCACGGTGTCGAGCGTGCGCGCGTTGTGGACATAGTCGAGCACCTGCCCGATGGCCATCCGGACATACTCACGCCCCGTCGACTTCTTGGCCTCCACAAGCCAACCCTCGGACTCTACATACATGTCGGGCTCGATGATCGTGCCGGCTACTGGCAGACGGAGACGGCTCGGCGGCGTTCCACGCTCCTCCAACCAGTGACCGAAGTCTGCCTGGAGTTGGAACTCGACGCGTGAGACCACCCGATCGCCGGGTGGTAGCTCGGTGGCATCCACTACCACGCTGATGTCCGAAGCATCGGGCGGGTCCCATCGCACAATCTGGGGCTTGAGCATGCGAAGTCGCCCAGGATGCGGAGACAGGAGAGACGTGCTCGCATCGAGCGGGACCAGATTGAAGACGATGGCGCGTCGCAGCAGTCCGTCCTGACCCGGAATCTCCTGGAAGGTGCATACGGGCTCCCCTGTGGTGAACGCTCCGACGTAGGTAGCGTAAGGGGGTTTCGCGTTGAAGACCCGGATCACGCGACCCTCGTCGGCAGCGTTGAGGAGCGCCTTATTGCCACGTGTGAACTCTTGATCCCCCGACTGCCCCTCCCCTGTATAGGCAAAGCTGCCGTCGGCCTGTAGGCCTTCGTGGAGGTCGTATCCGTACCGTGAGCCGCGAGCCGGGTTCGTGAAGATGAAGATGTCGTTGGTCTTGCTCGACGTCGAGATGCCGCCCTGCTGCCCCCCGCCATACTGACGATGAATGGCGCGCCTGAGGACCTTGTCACCGATCTCGAGCGCCCACTCACGCGGACCTTCGCCGGCGCTTAGCCGCGACCGCACTTCCTCCGTCTGAAGGTCATCAAGTACCCATCGTGTGCGATCGTCAGGCAGAGTGCCATAGAGCGAGCGAAGAATGTCCCGAATGCGCTTCTGGGGAACCCCGTAATCCAAGGCCAGCGTTGCCGGCGTCGTGGGCTCCATGAGCTGAGCGTATCGATGTACGCCGCCCGCCGCGTAGCGCGTTGTGGGTAGCGCGGGACGTTTGCCATCATTCGGCTGCATCACGACGCACATCGTTCGCTGTCGGTTGACGGCACCGAAGCTATGTCCAAAACTGTCCCGATACTGATCATCACGCGCCAAGATCGGAGGTCGAGATGGGCAGCATCACCCCATAGGAGTCGGCGAAAGGCCGCCGCTACCGCGTGCGTTATCGCAAGCCTGACCACACCGAGGCGGAGAAGCGGGGCTTCACGACGATCCGCGAGGCGCAGCTCTACCTCTCGATGGTCACGGTGTCGAAGTCGAAGGGCGAGTACATCGCCCCCACGTCGTCCCGAGTACCGGTCCGGATGTTCGCCGACAGCTGGCTGCGCTCCAAGCAGCCGCCGATGTCGAAGCCCTCGTACTACATGACGCTCGAGCGGGCGTGGAAGAACCACGTCGCCCCCGTCTGGGGAGATCGGGAGATCCACTCGATCCGGCGCTCCGAGGTTCAGGACTGGGTGTCCGACTTCGCGACGCGCAAGTCGAGCACCGTCGTCATCCGTGCCCTCGGCGTTCTCGCCGGCATCCTCGATGTCGCCATCGACGACCGTCGCCTCGCCCGCAATCCGGCCCGCAACATCCGCACCCTGCTTCGGAAAGGGCCGGGCAAGCGACGCGTCTACCTCTCGCACGGCCGGGTCGCGACGCTGGCGGCATGCTCGGGGCATCCGACCATGGTGCTGACGCTCGGCTACACCGGCCTGCGCGGGGGCGAGGCGACCGCGCTACGCGTGCGCAGTGTGAACCGACTGCGTCGACTCTCGGTCATCGAAGAGGAACGCGGTCTTAGTCGGCTACGAGATCCACGTCGGTACACCAACGACGCACAAGAAGCGCTCGGCCCCTACCCGGAGCGTCTTGCCCCGATGATGGAGCAGGCGTGGGCCGGCAAGGGCGCAGAACGGCTGTACTTCGGCGCCGACATCCACCACATGCGCAGGTCCGGCAGTCAGGACTGGTTCGCGAACGCGGTGCAGCGCGCACAGACAGTCGACCCGTCGATCCCGCGGCTGACACCGCACGATCTCCGCCACACGGCCGCGTCACTCGCGATCAGCTCGGGCGCCAACGTGAAGGCCGTGCAGCGGATGCTCGGGCATGCCTCGGCGGCGATGACGCTCGACACCTACGCCGACCTCTTCGACGACGATCTGGATGCCGTCGCGGCACGCCTCAACGCCCAGATGCCGCTCGTGGCGCTGCCAGCAGGTCCGCAAACGCGATACGTGTTGCCGACCCGACTGTAGAGAGCAGATTGCTCAATTCTCATCGAACTCTACGCCGCACGAAACGCGCCAGTTTATCGTTCGGGGACGCCGGATGGAGCGCTCTGCCGGGCCCTGTTTCCATTCACAGCGCCTACAAATGCGGGCAAAAAGCGGGCAAAACGCGATTCTGCGAGGTCTGACCACGGAAGAAATACCTGGTCAGGAGCAAAAACAAGCGGTGCCCCTGGAGGGATTCGAACCCCCGACCCGCTCCTTAGGACGGAGTGGCTCTTCCACTGAGCTACAGAGGCTGGCGCATCGATTCTAACCGGGCGGCGCCGGCGCACCGGCCGCGTCAGCACCATCCAGCGCCCACCGCAGATACGGCGCGAGGTGCGCGGAGTAGGCGACCGTGAGGTGTGTCTGGTCGTAGCGAATCGGCAGCGTCCCCGCGAACGCCGGGCAGACGTCCTGCCAGCAGGTGAACGCCAGCGCATCCACCAGGCGATCGCCAGTCGCCGCTGCGGCGGCCGCCGTCGCCGCCTGCATGTCGCGCCACACCGGCGTGATGCTCGTCGCGCACGCGTACGGCGACCCGACCCGCGTGTAACAGTTGCCGAGGGGCGCGCCTTCCGGCGGCGCCTCGAGGTAGACGATGCGGCCCGGCATCCCGTACCGCGCCATCTCTGCAGCCTCGGCCGCGATCAGATCTGCCGCGCTCAGGTCGCGCCCGTCCGCCGTACGCCCCAGCGTGTACGCGTTCGAGACCAGCACCTGCTCGGGGTGATCGGCGGCGATCATTGCGGCCACGTCGTTCTTGCGCTGGGTGCACGCCTGCATCACCGCGGGATCGTCGTTCTGCACGAGTACGTCCGTGAAGCGGCATCCGTAGAGCCCGACCGTCGTGACGCGGATCGCTCCCCCGCTCTGCTCGGCGAGCGCCTTCAGCGCCGGCGCATACGCCATCGCGGTCGAGTCGCCCACGAGGTACAGGTGCCGCGGAGCGTCGCCGCTCCCCCACGTGCACGCGGCGGCATCCGGCAGCGGCGTCGGCGCGAAGCAGTCGTGCGCGGGATTCGCCCCCGACGACTGCGCCATCACCTCATCGAGCGACGGGTGCAGATCGGGCCAGGTCGTCGCCGACACCGCCGCTGCGAGATCGGCCTGCAGCGCCGCCGTCGGATCCTCGATCGCGGGCGCCGCCTGATCGGTGCCCCCGGCCGTCGGCGGCAGCGGCCGCGGCTGCTGCACCTGTACGACGAGCACGACCAGCAACGCGGCGGCGACGAGACCGGCGGCGGCCAGAGAGACCTGGGTGCGGAAACGCTCCCGCCAGGCGACCATCGGAGCGACGCTCGCTACCGGAACGCTGTCGCTCATCGCGAGCGTCGGCACCTCCGGAACCTCGACCGGCGGTGGAGCGATCACGGGCTGCTCGACGGGCACGACCTCCGGAACGGATGCCGCCGCCACCTCAACCGGCTCGACACCCGCGCTCTGGGCCGCCACCCGGGGACTGCCCGGGAAGTAGCGCGTGCCCGGCTGCCACCCCGCCGGCCGCCGCGTCGCGATCTCGGGGGTGCGCACCGGCGGCGCCACAGCGGGAGCCTCGGCAGGCTCGACGGGCGCGGCGGCATCCGATACGTCTACGGCCGGCTCCGGGGATTCGGCCGCTACCGTCGCGGGCACCCGCCCACCCAGGAACGGTGCGTAGCGCAGTGGCTGCTCGATGATCGCGTACGACGCGAACCCGACGACGGCGATGATCGCCAGAGTCAGCGGCAGCGACCACGGCGACGCGGGCAGCAGTGCGGCGGCGAACACGACCACCGGGAAGTGCCACAGATACAGCGAGTACGACGCGTTGCCGATCGTGACCGCGACGGGGTTCGTCCACGGGAACAGCGCCGGCTGCGGCGCAACGACGCCGCCGGCCAGCGCCAGCGCGGTCGCGACGGTCGGCGCGGCCGCCCACGGCCCCGGAAAGCCCACGGCGGCCGGGTCGATGAGCACCAGCGCGGCGACAACGCCCGCGACACCGATCCACGCGAGCAGCGCCCCGAGCGCCGCCGGAAGCCGGCGCAGCAGCGGCACGCCTGCCGCGAGCAGCGCGCCCAGCGCGAACTCCCACGCGCGGGTCGCCGTCGAGAAGTAGGCCGCCGTCGGCGCCGACGACCCCTGCAGCAGCGCCCACCCGAAGGATGCCGCGATCACGACGACCGCCCACCCGGCGGCGACCGCGGTAGCCGCCCGACCGCGACGCGCCACGGCGGGAACGAACAGCAGCGACACGATCAGCAACCCCGGCCAGACGAGGTAGAACTGCTCCTCCACCGACAGCGACCAGAAGTTCTGCAACGGCGAGACGGCGTCACCCGCGTCGAAGTAGTCGGTGCCCTGCTGCGTGAAACGCCAGTTCGACACCAGCAGCAGCGCCGAGACGCCATCCCACAGAATCTGCTCTGCGCGTGCCCGTCCGAACAGGGCATAGGCGGTGCCGACGACGGCACCGACCGTGACGAGCGCGGCCGGCACGAGGCGGCGAGCACGTCTGCCGTAGAACCGCGCCAGGCGGATGCGACCGTCCTTCCGCTGCTCACGCAGCAGCATGCCGGTGATCACGAAGCCCGAGATCACGAAGAAGACGTCGACCCCGGCGACGCCGCCCCGCGGCCAGCCTGCGGCGTGCGCGCCGATGACGGCCAGCACGGCGAGCGCGCGCAGACCTTGGATGTCGCGACGAAGTGGCACGGGAACGCAGTCGTTCTGAAAAGGGGAGAAGGAGGTCGACTCCAGCCTACGGGAGCGCTCTCACCGCGGGATCACCCGGGAGGTGTCGGTCGGCAGCGACCCGAACGACCAGGCGTTCATCGGGTGGACGATCGAGACCCGCGGTCTCGCGCTCGCCGACTGACGGCCGCGGGCATCACCGGCGCTCGGCCGGATTCGCGACGATCGAGCGCCGCCCGACCGCCAACCAGACGATCGGCCCCATGAGGGGGAACATCAGCGTCACGAGAATCCAGAGCGTCTTCTCCAGACTCGTCGCCGCCGACGATGCGATGCTGACGACCGCCGCGACGAACAGCGCGAGCCCGGCCAGCACCGCGACCAGGACGAGCACGTTCCAGATGGTGAAGGACATACCTCCAGCATGCCCCGCTCCGATGCCCGCCGCCAGGGAGGCTGACACCGCCCCCGCCCGCCGGTTCGGGGTCGTATGTGGTCGTTCTCGCCCACGCTGAGCGACCAGAGGCG
>NZ_JAUF01000102.1:0-1093 GCF_000585455.1 Microbacterium sp. MRS-1 | reverse complement strand
TGTACTTCCCCGTGACGTTGTGAACGCGGGCTGAGGGGGTCTGGCCTCCGATCCCGGTGTGGGGTCTGTGGTGATTGTAGTGATGCAGCCAGGTCTCGTATGCCGCGGCTCGCTCTGCTTCGCTGGCGTAGGGCTTGGCGTAGGCCCATTCGGCGGCGAGGGTGCGGTTGAAGCGTTCGACCTTCCCGTTGGTCTGCGGCCGATACGGCTTTGTCCACTTGTGCTTCACACCGTCGCCGAGCGCGTCCGCGAACGCGTGTGACCGGTAGCACGCGCCGTTGTCTGTCATCACGGCGGTGACCGTGACTCCGAGGCTCGCGAAGAACGCGTTCGCGCGGGTCCAGAACCCTGCCGCGGTCTCCTTGCGTTCGTCGTCGAGGATCTCCGAGTACGCGACTCTCGAGTTGTCGTCGACGGCGTGGTGCAGATACCGGTAGCCGCGGGAGCCGGCCGCTCCTGCCCGTGCGGCCTTGTCACGGACGGATCCCGCGGCACGGTCCTGCGCCGATCCGCGGCCGAAGGCGCGCCAGCCGCCGCCATCAGGGATCCGGCCCTGCTTCTTGATGTCGACGTGGATCAGCTGGCCCGGTCTTGCGACCTCGTACCGCTTCGGCGTCGGCTTGCGGACTGGCAGCCCGGTGGCCTGATCGATGTTCACGAGCTTCGGCATCCCATACCTGGCCAGCACCCGGCCGACCGTCGAGCGGGCAAGGCCCAGGTGATACGCGATCCGGTGCGGACCCCACCGGCGGGTGAACCGCAACGACACGATCCTCCGCTCCGTCTTCCGCGGGAGCCGGTTCGGCGAGGTCTGCGGCCTGAAGCTGCGGTCCGTCAACGGCAGCCCAGCCCGATACCGGTCGACCCACCGTTTCGCCGTCGCGGGCGAGCACTGGAACCGTTCCGCTGCCCGCCGCAACGACCAGCCCCGATCCACGACGAGGACAGCAAGACGACGACGCCCTTCCGGCGTCAAAGGCGCGTTAGCGTGAGACACGAAGACCTCCGTGGTCAGGATGCGAGTGTGGTAACCCACATCCTGCCCGGAGGTCTTCGCCTACCTCACCCGTTCACAACCTCCCGGGGAAGTACA
>NZ_JAUF01000101.1:0-1526 GCF_000585455.1 Microbacterium sp. MRS-1 | reverse complement strand
GCTACCCTCACGGAAGCGGCATAACCGAAATGACACCGTGTCCACGATCCGGGGTCAAGGCCCCTCAGTACCCGTCTATCTCGCGAAGCCCGAGAAGCTTGGCGAGCGTGATACGGATGGTGAACTCTGGCTCCCAGACGAACGCGACAAGATCGTCGTACTCGGCGACGGGGCGAAGCAAGTCCTCGACATCGCCTTCAAATACGTAGTGCGGGGCGGCCATCTCAAGTGCCCGGTCCCGAAACCGGTCGAACACGGCGCGCGACGAGAAGAACACCGAGAACCTCCCATCGGTTCGCTCACCCACAGAGACCCCCCACTCCTCCCTGAGGGTGTTGAGGATGTCTGGAACAGCATCGACGTTGAGTCGTTGCTCAAGAAGCGTCCTGCTGTGAGGTGCGGGCGGCGCATCTCCCAGAGAGGTTCCGGACCAGTCGATGCTCACCTGCTTCTCGAACTTCAACAGTTCGAGGTCGCTCGGGTCGATCTCTAGTCCCTCGCTGGTGAGATACCGGCGCGCGCTACGCGCTATCCACAGGATCGGCGCGTCGATGAGGTTGTACTGGAGTGAGCTGGGACCGGCTTCCGACTTGTCTGCAACAATCTCGCGGGCACTGTTCAAGAGCTCTTCGCAGTGGTAGTCCATGCAGAATCGAAAGTAATGTGCCGCGAGCGGTGGCACCCAGTCCCAGAGAGAATCCCGCGGGAGCGGGAATCGGGCCTGCAGTTCTTCGAACTTCTGTAGTTGCGCAGCTTTGCCCGGTCGCGCCAGCGCATGGAATTGAGCCTCATCCCAAACCGCTCTCATCTCGTTCTCGAACTTCGCCTTGCACGCTCTGTACAACTGAGACTGGACACATAGATTAAGGAGCTCGGGCCCTGCGCTGAAACTGACTTCGCAGTGATAGTTCCGGTTATACCCCGCGGATTCGTCATCTGGGGATCGCTCGAAGATGTGCTTGGCGGACAGGACATCTCTGGCCGCTTGCATCAGCACCCGCTCACTATCGGGGCTGTGGCCGCCAGGGGGTGTGCTTGCAGTCCGCAGGTGCTTCACGGTCACGTCGATGTGCGAGCGCATCTGCCGGCGGATCAGTTCCACGGTGTCACGTGCCGCGCGCATGTCGATGCGCTCCATGTCGTCTTGCAGCGTCATCCGCTCGACCAGGTCATCTAGCGCGGAGAGAAACGGGTGTACGTCGCGAACACGCGGGTGGCGCGCCCCGCGCGCATTCTGCTTGGTGAACATTTCCGTTGTGATGAGGCCAAGTGCGAAAACATCCGCTGGTGCTCCAATCCCATTTGGGTGCTTCTTGGCCATCTGTTCGGGTGCCTGATAGTTGCGGTTCGCGAGTACTTCATCCTGCTTAGTCAGCGAGGAGTTCTTAAAATGCGCAATTCCGAAGTCTGCGATAACCAAACGACGATTGGCGGTGTCGACAAGAATGTTCTCGGGTTTGATGGCTCTTCGGAATCAAGGGTGTAGCGAGGGTCTGAAACCTCCGGCCTCGAGCAGGCTCCTGGCT
>NZ_JAUF01000100.1:0-4712 GCF_000585455.1 Microbacterium sp. MRS-1 | reverse complement strand
GGTCACGCCAGGTGCTTCGTCCCGGTCGTCGAGCGAATGGCGCCGGCCGGTGCCACCCGAACTGCAAGGCCTCAGCGCCGACACGCGGTGTGGTGCGCGGATGCCGCGGCGTGTCGCCCCGCATCCCTTGCAGTTCGGGTGGGTGGGCGGCCGGGCGGAGGGCTTGTAGTTCGGGCAGTGGCCAGCGCGACGGCGCCACGCGCGCTCGCCCCGGTCCCGGTCGTTGAGCGAGCGGCGCAGCCGCGAGTCGACACGCGCCGGCGTCAGCGGATGACCAGCGAGCGGAACCGCTCCACCGGCAGGTCGTCCAAGCGCAGGGGAGCAGCCTCGGCATCCGTCGTGCTCACGCGGGGCAGCGGCTGTCGCGCTCCCGTCTCGCGGAACCGCTGCACGGCCCACGTGTCGACGCCCGCGTCGGCGAGACGGCATCCGAGCTCGCGGAGTGCCGCGTCGTCGATCGCCGCCGGGTGCACGGTCGTGCGCACCTCGTAGTCGAGCGGGTGATCCGACCCCGCGCGCAGCAGCCGGTTGCCGAGCACGAGCTCCAACGATCGCCACGCATGGGCTCCACTGGGAGCGCGACCGGTGACGTTGGCGTAGTCGTCGGGCGTGGCTTTGATGTCCAGGCCCACCCAGTCGACGAACGGCAGCGCCTGGGCCAGCAGCCCCGGGTAGGCGCCCGCGGTGTGCAGGCCCACGCGGAAGCCGAGCGAGCGCACCATCTGCATCGCCGGAACGAGTGCGTGCTGCAGCGTGGGCTCGCCGCCGGAGAACACGACGCCGTCGAGCAGCCCCATCCGGTCGCACAGCAGATCGGTGACGTCCGCCCACGACACCGCGCCCTCGGCCCGCGGATCGATGAGCGCGGGATTGTGGCAGTAGAAGCAGCTCCACGGGCAGCCTTGCAGGAAGACCGTCGCGGTCATCATGTCGGGCCAGTCCACGGTCGAGAACGGCGTGACCCCCGCAATGTTCAGTTCACAGGCTGCAGCGGTGCGGACCATGTCGCCTCCTCGGCGGGAAGGGCAGCGGAGAAGTACTCCCGCTCTTCAGCTTCGCCCTTCTTGCCGACGTTGAAGCTGGCGATCGGCCGGAAGTAACCCATCACGCGGGTCCACACCTCGCACGCGGCGCCGCAGTCGGGGCACTGCTCGTGGTGGCCGGACCGGTAGCCGTGACGGGGACAGATCGAGAAGGTCGGCGTCACCGTGATGTACGGCAGCCGGAAGCGCGACAGTGATCGGCGGACGAGTTCGCGGCAGGCCTCGGCGGACGGCATCGCTTCTCCCATGTAGAGGTGCAGCACCGTTCCGCCGGTGTACTTCGCCTGCAGCGCCTCTTGCATCTGCATGGCGAGGAAGGGGTCGCTCGTGTAGCCGACGGGCAGCTGCGACGAGTTCGTGTAGTACGGGTTGTCGGCGGTGCCGGCGTGGCGGATGCCGGGAAGCCGCGCGATGTCTTCCTTCGCGAACCGGTAGGTGGTTCCTTCGGCGGGCGTCGCCTCGAGGTTGAACATGTGCCCGGTCTGCTCCTGGAACTCGACCATGCGCTCGCGGACGTGGTCGAGCAGGCGCGTCGCCAGGCTCATGCCGCGTGCGGTGGTGATGTCGTCGGCGTCGCGCGTGAAGTTGCGGACGTACTCGTTGAGGCCGTTGACGCCGATGGTCGAGAAGTGGTTGTCGAGCGTACCGAGGTAGCGCTGCGTGTAGGGGAAGAGGCCGCCGTCGAGGTGGTGGGCGATGACGGCGCGCTTGGCGACGAGGCTGTCTCGAGCGATCTCGAGAAGCTCGTCGAGGCGGGCGATGACGGCATCCTCGTCGCCGGAGTGCACGAACCCGAGGCGCGCGCAGTTGACGGTCACGACGCCGATCGACCCGGTCTGCTCGGCCGAGCCGAAAAGCCCGTTGCCGCGCTTGAGCAGTTCGGTGAGGTCGAGCTGCAGGCGGCAGCACATCGAGCGGATCATGTGCGGGTCGAGGTCGGAGGTCACGAAGTTCTGGAAGTAGGGCAGGCCGTACTTCGCCGTCATCCCGAAGAGGGCGTCGGTGTTGGCGCCGTGCCAGTCGAAGTCCTTCGTGATGTTGTACGTGGGGATGGGGAACGTGAAGGCGCGCCCGTCCTGGTCACCATCGGTCATCACGTCGATGAAGGCGCGGTTGATGACGGCCATCTCCTCGGCCAGGTCGCCGTACGCGAACACCTGCACCTGACCGCCGACGAGGGGGTGCTGATCGGCGAGGTCGTCGGGGCACACCCAGTCGAACGTCAGGTTGGTGAACGGGGTCTGCGTGCCCCAGCGCGAGGGCACGTTGAGGTTGAAGATGAACTCCTGCATCGCCTGGCGCACCTCGTCGTAGCTCAGGTCGTCGATGCGCACGTAGGGGGCGAGGTAGGTGTCGAACGAGCTGAACGCCTGCGCGCCGGCCCACTCGTTCTGCAGCGTTCCCAGGAAGTTGACGAGCTGGCCGAGCGCGCTGGAGAAGTGGCGGGGCGGAGCGGAAGCGATCTTTCCGGGCACGCCGTTGAAGCCCTGTTCGAGCACCATCCGCAGCGACCACCCGGCGCAGTAGCCGGCGAAGACGTCGAGGTCGTGGATGTGGAGGTCGCCTTCGCGGTGCGCGGTGCCCGCCTCGGGCGCGTAGACCTCGTCGAGCCAGTAGTTGGCGATGAGCTTTCCCGCCGCGTTCAGGATCATGCCGCCCAGCGAGTATCCCTGGTTCGCGTTTGCGTTGACCCGCCAGTCCGCGCGGGCAAGGTACTCATCGATGGTCTCGGCGACGGAGACGGAACGGGGGGAGGTCATGATGATCCTGCCTTCGATATGTAGGGAGGTGAGGTTGGTCTGACCACAATATGTGGGGGTCCGAATTGCTGTCTCGCCCAGATATGGGCGTGTCGCGGAGTCATGCGCCGTGCAAAAACGCGCCTCGCTGCTCTCGCTTGCACCGCGGTGTGACAGGCTGGGCGGGTGACGATCGTGTCTCCCGCCCCCGGAGAGCCGCGCCGCCCCGATGGGCCGCGCGATCCCGGTGATGCCTGGGTGATCGCAGACGACGGCACGAAGTACTGGGGTCGCTTCGGCGCGGCAGGTCTTCTCGCGTTCGACCCCGAGCGCGGGGTGCTGCTGCAGCATCGCGTGGCGTGGAGCCACTTCGGCGACACGTGGGGGCTGCCGGGTGGTGCGCGCCATCAGGACGAGTCTGCGTGCGAGGGAGCGTTGCGGGAGTCGGCTGAAGAGGCGGGAGTGCCGGCATCCGCTGTCCGGCCCCGGCTGATCAGCCTGTACGACGTCGGCGTGTGGAGCTACGCGACCGTTGTCGCGGATGTCATCGAGCCGTTCCAGGCGGTCATCAGCGATCCGGAGAGCCGTGAGCTGGCGTGGGTGCCGGTGGATGCCGTCGACTCGTATCCGCTGCATCCCGGCTTCGCCGCGTCGTGGCCGCTGTTGCGGTCGCTGCTTCAGGTGCACCCGGTCGTGGTGGTGGACGCGGCGAACGTGGTCGGTTCGGTGCCCGATGGCTGGTGGAAGGATCGGGCCGGTGCGACCGCACGGCTGCTGGAGCGGCTGCGCGTACGGGCGGTGCGAGGGATGGATGCCGGGCGGCTGGATCTTCGCGCGGATGTGTGGTTTCCCGAGGTGCGCGTCGTGGTCGAGGGGCAGGCGCGGGCTGTCGAGGAGGTTCCGGGCGTCGCGGTGGTGCGCGCGGACGCTGAGGGTGACGACGCGATCGTCGCGGAAGTGGCCGCGCTCACTGCTGCGGGGCGGCGTGTGGTCGTGGTAACGAGCGATCGGGAACTGCGGGCGCGCGTGGGCGCGCTCGGTGCGGCGGCGCACGGGCCGTCGTGGCTCGACCTCGACTGAGGTCGCCGGGCGGTCAGTCGTCGTCGGTCGCGTAGCCGGTGACAGCGTCGCGTCCGCGCAGCCGATCGATGTCGCGGCGCTCGCGTTTGGTGGGCCTTCCTGCGCCGCGGTCGCGGACGGCGAGCAGCGCCACGCGCTCGCGTGGCGGCGTGCGGTCTTCGGCGGCGAGGGCGGCGATCGGCGCTCCCACACGTTTCGTCAGCAGTTGTCGCACGACCAGCATCCGGTCGAAGCCGGCGATGCGTACGCGGATCTCATCGCCGATGCGCACGGGTTGTGAGGCTTTCGCCTTCTCTCCGCCGATGCGCACGTGGCCGGCGCGCCATGCCGTGGTTGCGGCGGAACGGGTCTTGTAAACGCGCACGGCCCACAGCCAGCTGTCGATGCGGACGGACGGCTCGCTCATCCCTCGATTCTGCCGTGTCGATCTCGTGTCCAGTCACGCCACCGTGAGCGAGACGATCGGTCGTGTGGGGCCGGGTCTGGCCACCTCGACGAAGCCCGCGTCGACGAAGCTCGAGAGCGCGCCGTGATAGAGATCGTTCGAGGAGGTCTTGCCGGCGCTGGTGTCGACGGGATAGCCCTCGACGACCCGTGCGCCGTGCGTACGCGCGTGGTCGACGGCGGCGTCGAGCAGGCGCCCCGCCAGACCCTGCCCACGGAACTCCTTCCGGACCACGAAGCACGTGATCGCCCAGACGGACTCGTCGTCGAACGGCTCTGGCGATTGCTGGAAAGCGCGCGTGGCGGCCAGACGCGGCTGATCCGGTCGTGGTGACACCTTGACCGGCTCTTCGGACATTCGGTGGGGGTCATGGGGTGAGTCCGCCGGCGGCGAGGAGCATGCGGA